>NZ_MEGA01000008.1:0-38882 GCF_001725695.1 Microbacterium sp. SCN 71-21 | reverse complement strand
CTTCCCGGCGCCCGACCCCAACCTCACGAAGCAGGTCATGTCGACACTGCCGAACGTGGTGGGTCTGACGGTCGACCAGGCCACGCAGCAGCTGCAGACCGCCGGCTTCAACGTGCAGACCGGCACCCCGGTGGACTCGACGGTCGCCGCCGGCCTCGTCGCCCAGCAGGATCCGGCCGCGGGCCAGGTCGCCGGAGGCACCACCGTGACGCTGTCGCCGAGCACCGGCAACGCACCCGCGGTTCCGATTCCAGGGGTGAGCGGACAGTCGCCGTCGCAGGCGCAGGCGACGCTGAGCAGCGCGGGCTTCACAAACGTGAGTTTCGCGAACCCGGCCATCTGCTCCACGCCGAACGCCAAGGCGAGCGGCACCAGCCCCGGCGCCGGCCAGTCGGCAAGCCCCGGCGCCGGCCAGTCGGCACGCCCGAGTGACCCGATCGCGATCACCTGCACCCCCGCCAGCGGCGGCGGATCGGGTGGCGGCGGCACGGGTGGCGGCGGCTCCGGCGGCACCGGCAGCGGATGACGCCGACCACCACCCGCACTGCCCTGATCGCGCTCGGCGCGGTCGGGGCAGCGGGCGCCGCCGCGGCGGTGTGGGGAACGAGCGTCGAGCGTTTCCTGTTCACCGTTCGCACGCACACGGTGGCGATCCTGCCGCCGGGAGCGCCGGCGATCCGCGTCCTGCACCTGTCCGACCTGCACATGGCACCGTGGCAGCGTGCCAAGCAGAGGTGGGTCGCGGGTCTCGACGATCTGCGCCCGGATCTCATCGTGAACACGGGTGACAACCTGGGCCATCCCGAGGGCCTCGATGGCGTGCGTGCTGCTCTGTCGGCGTTCGGCGGAATCCCCGGCGTGTTCGTGCACGGGTCGAACGATGTCCACGCCCCTGCGCCGCGCAACCCGTTCCGCTACTTCACGGGGCCCTCGAAACGCCATGTACGGGAGGAGCGCATCGACACCGATGCCCTCGATCGCTTCCTGCGTGACGACCTGGGCTGGCGTGACCTCAACAACGCCGCCTCGAGCATCGACGTGGCGGGGCTTCGCGTCGACGCGTTCGGTGTCGACGACGCACATCGACACTGGGACGACCTCGCCGCGCTCCCCCCGCTGCGCGAGGCGCAGCGCACCGCGGGAGTCGCCGACCTGACCCTCGGCGTCACCCACGCGCCGTATCGTCGCGTGCTCGACGTGTTCGACGACCTCGGTGCCGACGCGATCTTCGCGGGCCACACGCACGGCGGACAGGTGCGCATCCCGTTCGCCAAGAACGCCCTCGTCGCCAACTGCGACATCCCCCTCGACCAGGCGCGCGGCCTCAGCGCCTGGACGCATCACGGCCGCACGGTTCCCCTGAACGTGAGCGCCGGACTCGGCCAGTCGATCTACGCGCCGGTGAGATTCGGATGCCGCCCCGAGGCCTCGCTGCTCACTCTCGTGCCCGCGCCCGATTCGTCGCAGGCCGCGGCGACGGGGTAGACTCGGAGGGTTGCCACGGGGTGTGGCGCAGCTTGGTAGCGCGCGTCGTTCGGGACGACGAGGCCGCAGGTTCAAATCCTGTCACCCCGACTGCAGAGGGCTCCGCCGGAATGACGGAGCCCTCGTCATATCCAGAAACGGAGACCACATGTCCGCGCCCCGGCTCGTCGCCTTCGATCTCGATGACACTCTCGCGCCCTCGAAGAGCGCGATCGATCCGCGCATCGGCGATCTGCTCGTCGCCCTCGCCCAGCGTGTGGAGGTCGCGATCATCTCGGGCGGCCAGCTGGGCCAGTTCCGCGCGCAGGTGGTCGAGAAGCTGCCGGATGCCGCGTCGACGGTGTTCGATCGCTTCCACCTGATGCCCACCTGCGGCACCCAGTACTACCGGTTGAACGCCGACGGCATCGAGACGATCTACGCCCACGCGCTGAGCGACGATGAGAAGTCTCGGGCGCTGGCGGCGGTGCAGGAGGAGGCGGAGCGTCTCGGCCTGTGGGAGGCGGAGCCCTGGGGCCCGATTCTCGAGGACCGCGGCTCGCAGATCACGTTCTCCGCCCTCGGACAGCAGGCTCCCCTCGACGCGAAGATGGCGTGGGATCCGACCGGCGAGAAGAAGAATGCGCTGCGCGAGGCCGTCGCCGCCCGCATCCCCGATCTCGAGGTGCGTTCGGGCGGCTCGACGTCCGTCGACATCACCCATCGCGGCATCGACAAGGCCTACGGCATGGCGCAGCTCGCGACGCAGACCGGCATCTCGCTCGATGAGATGCTGTTCGTCGGCGACCGACTCGACCCGGACGGCAACGACTACCCGGTGCTCGCCCTCGGCGTCGCCTGCCAGGCGGTCGAGGGCTGGGAGGACACCGCCGTGTTCCTCGAACAGCTCATCCCCACCCTCCCCGACGCGCGCTGACGCTCCCGCCGCGCTCACCCCGGCGCCACGGCGACCGCCCTCGCCGTCCCCGGGCGGCGCTACGCTGACGACGTGACCGCTCTCGCCTGGGTTCTGACCGTCGCCGGCGTCGTGAGCGCCGCCTGCTGGGTGCTGTCGCTGATCACGAAAGACACCTCGTGGGTCGACCGCATCTGGTCGGTCGTCCCGGTCGTCTACGTGTGGATCTTCGCGGGCTTCGCGCTCGGCACCGGCGTCGACGCCACGCGTCTCGTCGTGATGGCTGTGCTCGTCACCCTCTGGGGCGCTCGCCTCACGTTCAACTTCGCCCGCAAGGGCGGCTACACCGGCATGGAGGACTACCGGTGGGCGATCCTTCGGGCGCGCATGTCGCCGGGCCAGTTCCAGGCGTTCAACCTGTTCTTCATCGTCCTGTACCAGAACGCTCTGCTCGTGCTCATCACCCTTCCGGCCGTCGTCGCCCTCGCGTTCCCCGCACCGTTCACCGGGTGGGATGCCGCGTGGTCGCTGCTGTTCCTGCTGTTCCTCGTGGGCGAGTTCACCGCCGACCAGCAGCAGTGGAAATTCCACCAGCGCAAGCGCGCCGCGGGCGGCACCCTGTCCCCCGGCTTCGTCGACACCGGCCTCTTCCGCTACAGCCGCCACCCCAACTTCTTCTGCGAGCAGGCCCAGTGGTGGATGCTCTATCTGCTCGGCGCGACGGCGGCCGCGGCATCCGGAGTCTCGTTCTGGGGCGGCGCGCTCAACTGGTCGATCATCGGAGCGGCGCTGCTGACGGTGCTGTTCATCGGGTCGACCGTGTTCACCGAGTCGATCACGTCGGAGAAGTACCCGGCGTACGCCGACTACCGCCGGCGCACCTCGATGCTTGTGCCGTGGCCGCCGCGGCGGGCGTCAGCCGAGCAGCCCGCCTGACTCGCGCAGATAGCACTCCGCGCACATCGACTCGTAGGTGACCCGCTCGCTCGACAGCTCGTCGATCGCAACCTGATCGCCGTCGAACACGAACCGGCCGCCGACCAGCCGCGCGTTGAACAGCGCCTTGCGGCCGCAGCGGCAGATGGTCTTCAGCTCCTCCAGGCTGTGGGCGAGCTCCATCAGACGCCGCGACCCCGGGAACGCGTGCGTCTGGAAGTCGGTGCGGATGCCGTAGGCGAGCACCGGCACGCCGTCGAGCACCACGATGCGCAGCAGATCGTCGACCTGCTCCCGCGTGAGGAACTGCGCCTCGTCGATCATCAGGCACGCCACATCGCGGTTCTCGGGCACCAGGGTCGACTCGGCCTCGGCGTGCACGCGCGCGCGGTGCTGCGCGAAGATCGCCCGGATGTCGTCCTCCGGCCGCACGAGGAAGTCGACCGGGCGGGTGACGCCCAGACGGCTCGAGATGCGGTCGGCGTCCTTCGTGTCGATCTCGGGCTTGGCCAGCAGCACGGTCTGGCCGCGCTCCTCATAGTTGTAGGCGGCTTGCAGCAGCGCCGTCGACTTTCCGGAGTTCATCGCTCCGTAGCGGAAGTAGAGCTTCGCCACGCCCGCGTCAGACCGAGATGGACAGGTCGCCGGCCGTGCGCGCGAGAGTCTCGCGCGCGAGCTCCGGCTTGTCGTTCAGCGTCTCGCCGTAGGTCGGGATCAGCTCGGTGAGCTTCGGCTGCCATCCGGCGATGCGGTCGGGGAAGCACGTCTTCAGCAGGTTCAGCATGATCGCGACCGCCGTCGAGGCGCCGGGCGATGCCCCCAGCAGGCCCGCGATCGAGCCGTCGCCGGCCGAGACCACCTCGGTGCCGAACTGCAGCTTGCCGCCGACCATCACCTGCGCGCGCTGGCCCGCGTTCAGCAACTCCCAGTCCTTCGCGTCGGCGGTGGGCATGAACGCCTGCAGGCTCTTCATCTTGCCCTTGTGCGTCTTCAGCAGCTCGCTGACCAGGTACTTCACGAGGTCGAGGTTCGTCGCGCCCACCTTCAGCATGCTGAACAGGTTCGACGGACGCACCTGGGCGACGATGTCCCAGCGGGACCCGGTCTTCAGGAACTTGGGGCTGAACGTCGCGAACGGGCCGAACAGCAGGGAGGTCTCGCCGTCGACGACGCGGGTGTCGAGGTGCGGCACCGACATCGGCGGGGCGCCCACCGACGCCTGCGAGTAGACCTTCGCGCGGTGCTTCGCGACCACGTCGGGGTTGCTCGTCTTCAGCCACTGGCCCCCGATGGGGAACACGCCGTATCCCTTGATCTCGGGGATGCCCGACTTCTGCAGCAGCTTGATCGCCCAGCCGCCGGCGCCGACGAACACGAACCGCGCGTTCACCCGCGCCGGAGCACGCCCGACCGTGTGGCGGTAGTCGATGCGCCACGTGCCGTCGGCGAGCTTCTTCAGGTTGCGCACCTCGCGGCCCGTGAGGATGTCGGCGCCCCGCGCCGCCATGCCGTCGAACAGCTGCCGCGTCAGCGAACCGAAGTCGACGTCGGTGCCGGCCTCGACGCGCGTCGCCGCGAACGGCTCGTCGGCCTTCAGCCGCTTGTCCATGAGCAGCGGGGCCCACTGGTTGATGACGCGCGAGTCGTCGCTGAACTGGATCGTCGAGAACAGCGGCTGCTGCTTCAGCGACTCATACCGGTGACGGAGGTAGGAGACATCCTTCTCGCCGCGCACGAAGGTCATGTGGGGGGTCGCGTTGATGAACGTCGACGGCTCATCGAGGATGCCCTGGTCGATCAGCGACGACCAGAACTGACGGCTCAGCTGGAACTGCTCGTTGATCGAGACCGCCTTCGCCGGGTCGACGGAACCGTCGGCCGCCTGCGGCATGTAGTTCAGCTCGCAGAGCGCGGCGTGCCCGGTGCCGGCGTTGTTCCACGCGTTGGAGCTCTCCTGGGCGACATCGCCCAGACGCTCGAACACCGCGATCTTCCAGTCGGGCTGCAGCTGCTGCAGGAAGGTGCCCAGCGTGGCACTCATGACTCCGCCGCCGATCAGGGCGACATCGAGGGTTTCGCTCACCGTTCGAGTCTAGTTCGCGCGCGCGACCCGCCCTCGCGCGAGGGCCTCGCCGGCCCGTGAAAGTCGGGCGTTCTTGACCGACGCGAAAGGGCCGGATGCCGCGGCATCCGGCCCTTCGAGGCGATCGGGCTCAGGCGGTGACCTGCAGCTTCGCGGCGACGAGCTCGGCGATCTGCACCGCGTTCAACGCGGCACCCTTGCGGAGGTTGTCGTTCGAGATGAAGAGCGCAAGACCCTTGCCCTCGGGCGCCGACTGGTCGGCGCGGATGCGGCCCACGTAGCTGGGGTCGGTGCCGGCGGCCTGCAGCGGCGTCGGAACCTCCTCGAGACGCACGCCGGGGGCGGCGGCGAGCAGCTCGCGCGCGCGCTCGGGTGTGATATCACGGGCGAACTCGACGTTGATCGACAGCGAGTGACCGGTGAACACGGGCACGCGCACGCAGGTACCGGCGACGCGCAGCTCGGGCAGCTCGAGGATCTTGCGGCTCTCGTTGCGGAGCTTCTTCTCCTCGTCGGTCTCGTTCAGACCGTCGTCGACGAGGTTGCCCGCGAACGGGATGACGTCGAACGCGATCGGGGCGACGTACTTCTCAGGCTCCGGAAAGTCGACGGATGCCCCGTTGTGCACGAGGTCGAGCGTGTGGCCCTGCGCGAGCACGCCCTCCACCTGGCCGAGCAGCTCGCGGGCGCCGGCGAGACCCGACCCCGAGACGGCCTGGTAGGTCGAGACGATGAGACGCTCGAGCCCGGCGTCGGCGTCGAGCACCTTCAGCACGGGCATCGCGGCCATGGTCGTGCAGTTGGGGTTCGCGATGATGCCCTTGACGGCCTCGTCGATGGCGTGCGGGTTGACCTCGCTGACGACGAGCGGCACTTCGGGGTCCATGCGCCAGGCGCTGGAGTTGTCGATGACGGTGGCGCCCGCTTCGGCGAACCGGGGCGCGTGGGCGCGGCTGCCGGTCGCACCCGCCGAGAAGAGGGCGATGTCGATGCCGGCCGGATCGGCGGTCGCGACATCCTCGATGACGACCGAGACACCCTGGTACTCGACCGACGTGCCGGCGCTGCGCGCCGTCGCGAACAGGCGAAGCTCGCGCACCGGGAAGGCGCGCTCGGCGAGGATCTCGCGCATCACCGTGCCGACCTGGCCAGTGGCGCCCACGACGGCGACGGTGAATCCGGAATCGGAGATGCGGGTCATGCGGGTACCTCGGGTGGGACGGGCGCGCGGAAGTCGCGGGCGGAAGGTTTGCCCGATTCTATCCGGGCGCCGATCCCCCTCGGCGCATGAAGTCGGGCCTCAGCGGCCGGAGCCGGCGTAGACGACGGCCTCGTCGTCACCGTCGAGCCCGTAGGCGGTGTGCACCGCGCGGGCGGCGGCGGCGACATCCGACCCACGCACCACCACGGAGATACGGATCTCGGACGTCGAGATCATCTCGATGTTGATGCCGGCGCTCGACAGCGCGTCGAACAGCGTCGCCGACACACCCGAGTGGCTGCGCATACCCGCACCCACGACCGACAGCTTGCCGATCTGGTCGTCGTGCAGCAGCGCCTCGAAGCCGACCTCCGCCTGGTCGGCGGCGAGGGCGCGGAGGGCCGCCGCGGCATCGGACTTGGGAAGCGTGAACGAGATGTCGGTGCGACCGGTGGCGGCGGCCGACACGTTCTGCACGATCATGTCGACGTTCGCGCCCGACTTCGCGACGATCGTGAAGATCTCGGCGGCCTTGCCGGGAACATCGGGCACCCCGACGACCGTGACCTTGGCCTGGCTGAGGTCGGTGGCGACGCCCGCGACGATCGGCTCTTCCATGTGCTCTCCCTGTGCGAGACGCTCGGCGCGGGCGTCGGGGCCGAGCACCAACGTCCCTTCGGCCGAGCTGAACGATGACCGGGCGTGGATGGTCACGCCGTGACGACGGGCGTACTCGACCGCCCGGATGTAGAGGACCTTGGCGCCGTTGGCGGCGAGCTCGAGCATCTCCTCGCTCGTGACGACGCCGAGCTTGCGGGCCTTCGGAACCACGCGGGGGTCGGCGGTGAAGATGCCGTCGACGTCGCTGTAGATCTCGCAGACGTCGGCGCTCAGCGCGGCGGCGAGCGCGACGGCCGTCGTGTCCGACCCGCCACGACCCAGAGTCGTGATGTCGCGGGTGTCGCGGTTGAAGCCCTGGAAGCCCGCGACGATGACGATGGCGCCCTCATCGAGCGCCTCGCGCAGGCGCACCGGGGTGACATCGACGATGCGCGCCGCGCCGTGGGTGGCATCCGTGATCATGCCTGCCTGGCTGCCGGTGAACGAGCGCGCCTCGAAGCCCATCGAGTGGATCGCCATCGCCAACAGCGCCATCGAGATGCGCTCGCCCGACGAGAGCAGCATGTCGAGCTCGCGCGGCGCCGGGATGGGGGCGACCTCGTGGGCGAGGTCGAGCAGCTCGTCGGTCGTGTCGCCCATGGCGCTCACCGCGACGACGACGTCGTGCCCGGCACGCCGCGTGTCGACGATGCGCTTCGCGACCCGCTTGATGCTCTCGGCGTCGGCGACGGACGAGCCGCCGTACTTCTGCACGATCAACGCCACAGTGGAACTCCCGGGAAGATGTCTGGCGCACGGATGCCGCGCCCGACCGTCCATTCTAGGCAAGGCCGCATCGCCGATCCGCCATGTGTCCGGCGGGACGGGCCGCGATGCGTCAGACCGCGCGGCGCCCCTCGAAGGCACGCCCGAGCGTGACCTCGTCGGCGTACTCGAGGTCGCCGCCGACCGGGAGGCCCGAGGCCAGTCGGGTGACGGCGATCTGGAGCGTCGTGAGCAGGCGGCTGAGGTAGGTCGCCGTCGCCTCGCCCTCGAGGTTGGGGTTCGTCGCGAGGATGACCTCGGTGACCGTGCCGTCGGCGAGGCGCTGCATGAGCTGCGCGATACGCAGGTCATCGGGACCGACGCCGCCGATCGGGCTGATCGCCCCGCCGAGCACATGGTAGAGACCGCGGAACTCCCGCGTGCGCTCGATCGCCGCGACATCCTTCGCGTCTTCGACGACGCAGATGAGCGTCTGGTCGCGGCGCGGATCGCGGCAGATGGCGCAACGCTCCTGCTCGGAGACGTTGCCGCAGATCTCGCAGAACCGCACCCGCTCGCGGATGTCGACAAGCAGGGACGCGAGCCGCGACACGTCGAAGCTCGGGGTCTGCAGGATGTGGAACGCGATGCGCTGCGCCGACTTCGGGCCGATGCCGGGGAGACGCCCGAACTCGTCGATCAGCTCTTGGACGATGCCGTCGTACATCAGGCGAACCTCGTCGGCGCCGAATAGGGCTCCTCACCCACGAACCGGGCGTCGAGCAACTGGCGTACGACGGCCTCGCCGTAGCGCTCGGGTCCGGTGGCGACGCGCGGCGTCGGCGGGGCGATGACCGGCGGGGCACCGACGCCGGCGTCGGTGTCGAACTCGTCGTCGACGTCGTCGTCCTCGTCGACGGCCACCGACGGTGTCGTTGCCGTAGGCGGCAGCACGTCGCCGTCGCGCGGCGGCAGGTCACGGTCGGGCGTCGGCACGGCGTCTTCGGGTTCGTCGTCGACGGCGAACTGCGCGGGAGCGACCGGCTCGGGCGCGATCGGTTGCGGCGCGGGCGGGGCGACCACGGCGCGGGGCGCAGCGGATGCCTCGACCCCGGACGGTGCCTCATCGTCGCCCGGGATCGGAGCCACCGCCCAGTCGGTCACCGAGGCGGCCGCGGCCGCCGATGCCCGGGCCGGCGTCGGACGCTCGCTGCCGGACGTGCGGGACGGCGGTGTGGCGGCGACACCGCCGCGCGGTGCGGGAGGCTCGGGCGCGGACGCACCGTCGGCGGGTCCGTCGCCCTCGTACCGGGCGATGTACTTCACCCGGATGCCGAGCACCCCGGAGATCGCCTGGCGAAGGTCTTCGCTGGGCCCGGCGCCCGCGGTGCGCTTCTTGAACGCCGCGAGGTCGGTCTGCGACGTGAACGCGAGCGTGAGCACATCACCCTCGAGGGACACCACCCGAGCCGACGAGGCGACCAGCCACGAGGTGCGATCGATCGTCTCGAGACGGGCCAGCACCTCGGTCCACGCGTCGCGCACGTGCTCGGTGGTGAGAGGCCCGGTGGGTGCCGCACGCACGGGGGCGACCGGGTCGGTGACGGCGGCGGCTGACGCGACGGGCTCGGTCGGCTCGGTCGCAGGAACGGGCTCGCTCGAACGGACGGGAGCGGGCTCGCTCGGGCCGGCCGGGGCCGGGGCCGGCTCCGACGCACGAGCGGGTGTCACCGGCGGCGCGGCGGGCGCCGACGCGGCCGCGACGCCTGACACCGCCGCCTCCCCCTGCGTGAGCACGCGAGCGATCATGAGCTCGAGCTGCAGTCGGGGCGATGTCGCGCCGCTCATCTCGTCGAGGGCCGCCACGACCACATCGGCGATGCGCGAGAGCAGTGAGGCACCGAACGTCGTGGCCTGGCGCGACATCCGCTCGATCTCCTCCTCGGACACTCCGCGCAGCACGGCAGTCGCACCCCGACCGACTGCTGCGATGACGATGAGGTCGCGCAGCCGCTCGAGCAGGTCTTCGACGAACCGTCGCGGGTCTTGTCCGGTCTGCACCACGCGGTCGACCGCCGCGAAAGCGGATGCCGCGTCTCCCCCGCCGAGGGCATCGACGATCTCGTCGAGGAGCGCACCGGGCGTGTAGCCGAGGAGGGCGACCGCCCGGTCGTAGGCGACCACGCCGCCCTCGGACCCGGCGATGAGCTGGTCGAGCAGTGAGAGCGTGTCACGGGGCGAGCCGCCTCCGGCACGCACCACGAGCGGCAGCACACCGGCCTCGACCTGCACGCCCTCGCTCTCGCACAGCTGCGCGACGTAGTCGAGCATGGCAGCCGGCGGCACGAGCCGGAACGGGTAGTGGTGGGTGCGCGAGCGGATGGTGCCGAGAACCTTCTCGGGCTCGGTCGTCGCGAAGATGAACTTGACGTGGTCGGGGGGCTCCTCGACGAGCTTCAGCAGCGCGTTGAAGCCCTGCTGGGTGACCATGTGGGCCTCGTCGAGGATGAAGATCTTGTAGCGGTCGCGGGCCGGCGCGAACACGGCCCGCTCACGCAGGTCGCGGGCATCGTCGACGCCGTTGTGGCTCGCCGCGTCGATCTCGACCACATCGAGCGACCCGCCGCCGCCGCGTCCCAGCTCGACACAGCTGTCGCACGTGCCGCACGGGGTGTCGGTCGGGCCCTGCGCGCAGTTCAGGCAGCGCGCGAGGATACGCGCAGAGGTCGTCTTGCCACAGCCGCGCGGACCCGAGAACAGGTAGGCGTGACCGACCCGGTCGCCGCGCAGCGCCGTCATGAGCGGCTCGGTGACCTGCGACTGCCCGATCATCTCGCCGAACGCCTCGGGGCGGTAGCGGCGGTAGAGGGCGGTGGTCACCCCGTCACTCTACGGTGTGGGTGGGACATCAGGCCGGGCCCGCGGCATCCGTCTCGGCGATCGGCGTCGCCCCGGTCACGACCGGGATCGATGTCGTCGGCGTGGGCACGGAGGCCACCAGCAGAGAGCCGTCCTCGCGGCGCGAATCCTTCATGATCTTGCGCAGCGTCGGGCGCCCGGGCTTGACCGGGCCCTGCCCGTCGAGCGCGATCGAGAGCTCCTCACCGCCCGCGATCGTGTACTCGCGACCGCGCACCGTGAAGGTGGCCGAACCCTCGCCCGGCTCCGCGACCACGAGCAGCTCGTCGCGACGGACCGTGATGTCGAGGTGCGTGCCGTGCCAGCGCAGCGCGAAGGCCAGCTCGGGCCAGTCCTTCGGCAGGCGCGGGTCGAACGACAGCTCGCCGTAGTGGTCGCGCATGCCGCCGAACCCGCTCACGAGCGAGGTCCAGACCCCACCGGCGGATGCCACGTGCACGCCGTCCGACGCATTGTGGTGCAGGTCTGCGAGGTCGACGAAGATGCCGTCGAGGAAGTACTCGAGGGCGAGGTCCTGATAGCCGACCTCCGCCGCGAGGATCGACTGCACGACCCCCGACAGCGTCGAGTCGCCCGTGGTCAGCGGGTCGTAGTACTCGAAGTCCGCGAGCTTCTCCGCGCTCGTGAAGTGGTTGCCCTGCAGGAACAGGGCGAGCACGACGTCGGCCTGCTTCAGCACCTGGTAGCGGTAGATCACCAGCGGGTGGAAGTGCAGCAGCAGCGGCCGCTGGACGGCCGGGGTGTTCTCGAGGTCCCACAGCTCACGCTCGAGGAACACGCTGTCCTGGGGGTGGATGCCGAGGGCTTCGCTGTAAGGGATGTGCATCGCCTCGGCGGCCATCTCCCACGCGTCGGGCTCCTCCGCGTCAAGGCCGAGGCGCTCGGCCATGAGCCGGAACTCCTCAGGGCGCTCGACCTCCATCTCGCGCACCGTGCGGGCGGCGAAACGCAGATTGAAGCGGGCCATGACGTTCGTGAACAGGTTGTCGTTCACGACTGTCGTGTACTCGTCGGGACCCGTCACCCCGTGGATGTGGAAGGTCGCGGCATCCTCTTCGTCGCTCTCGCGCCAGAACCCGAGCGTCGCCCACAGCCGCGCGGTCTCGACGGCGATGTCGACGCCCTCCCGGTAGAGGAAGTCGTCATCGCCTGTCGCCCGCACGTACTTCGCGAGCGCATAGCTCACGTCGGCGTTGATGTGGTACTGCGCGGTGCCCGCCGCGTAGTATGCCGACGCCTCCTCGCCGCTGATCGTGCGCCAGGGGAACAGCGCCCCCGCCTCGTTGAGCTGCTTCGCACGCTTGCGCGCGGCCGGGAGCATGAGGAAGCGCATGCGCAGGGCGTTGCGCGCCCAGAGCGGGCTCGTGTACGCGAGGAAGGGGAGCACGTAGATCTCGGTGTCCCAGAAGTAGTGGCCGCTGTAGCCGGAGCCCGAGACGCCCTTCGCCGGCACGCCCTGGCCGTCGGCGCGAGCCGAGGCCTGCGCGAGCTGGAACAGGCACCACCGGGTCGCCTGCTGCAGGTCCTCGTGACCGCCGATGCGCACGTCGGAGCGCTTCCAGAAGGCGTCCATCCACTCGCGCTGCTGTGCGAACACCGCGTCGGCACCGAACTCCGCGCCGCGGTCGAGGGTGCGGCGGCACCGATCGACGAGCTCGCCGGCGGGCACCCCACGGGACGTGTGGTAGGAGACGAACTTCGTCAGACGCACAGGAACACCGGCCTTCGCGTGCACGCGGAAGACGTTCTTGGCGATGTCGGGCTCGATGAGGCGGCGCGACGTGTAGTCGTTCGCGGTCTCGATGATGTGGTCCGCCGCGACGGCGATCGTCATCCCCGATGCGGTGACGCGGTAGCTCAGCACCGACCGGTCGCCGTCCTGCCAGTAGGTGTCGGGTTGCAGCACCCGCTGCGCGATGCGCTCGGCCTTGCGCGGGTCGAAGCCCGCGCCGGCCTTGCCGGAGCCGGGCGTGCCCCCGTAGATGTCCTCGCCGTCCTGACGGTTGACGAGCTGGCTCGAGATCGTGACCGGTGCGTCGTCGTTGAGCACGGTGACGTCGATGCGCATCACCGCCAGGTGCTTCTCCTCGAAGGAGACGAGCCATTCGAGGTCGATCACGACCTCCTTGCCCGAGGGGGTGCACCACAGGATGTGGCGTCGCATCGCCCCGTCGCGCAGGTCGAGCACGCGCTCGTACTCACGCAGGTCGGCGACGTCGAGCGTGAGCGGCTCGTCGTCGACGTAGACGCGGATCACCTTCGCGTCGGGAGCGTTGATGATCGTCTGGCCCACCTCGGCGAACCCGAACGCCCGCTCGGCGTGATGGATGGGGAACGTCTCGTGGAAGCCGTTGACGAAGGTGCCGTTCTCGACCGCGTGCCGACCCTCGGGGTGGTTGCCGCGCAGGCCGAGGTAGCCGTTCCCGACCGAGAAGATCGTCTCGGTCACCCCCACGTCATCGAGCGACGGTCGCGTCTCGACGAGACGCCAGGGGTCGACGGGAAAGCGGTCGCGATCCATCATGGGCAGGCCTTCGGCTCGGGTGGGCGGAGAGGTGTCGAGTCAGTCTATGAAGCGGATGTGTCGGGCACGAACACGCCGAGGTCGGGAACGACGACGGATGCCCCGGCCTCCGCCAGCGACCCCTCGCCGACTCCGCGGTCGACGCCGACGACGAGGCCGTATCCGGCCGCGACGGCCGACCGCACGCCGCTGAGAGCATCCTCGACGGCGGCGCTGGTGGCGGGGTCGACGCCGAGGAGCCGGGCCCCGGCGGCGAACACGTCGGGTGCGGGCTTGCTCGCGAGGTTCTCATTCTCGGCGAGCACCCCGTCGACGACGACCTCGAACCGGTCGCGCAGCCCGGCGGCGCGCAGCACCTCGTCGGCGTTCTTCGAGCTGGACACGACGGCCACGGGCACGCCCTGGTCCTGCAGCAGGTCGAGGAGGGCGACGGAGCCCGGATAGGGCTCGATGCCCTCGGAGCGCAGGATCGCCGCGAACACCTCGTTCTTGCGGTTGCCGATGCCGCAGACCGTGTCACGGTCGGGCGTGTCGGAAGGCTCACCCCACGGCACCTCGATGTCGCGCGAGCGCAGCAGGCTCGCGACGCCGTCGTACCGCTTCTTGCCGTCGAGGTACTCGAAGTAGTCGGTGTCCGTGTACGCGGGCGTCACGTCCCAGGCCGCGAACAGCTGCTCGAACATGGTGCGCCACGCGTGCATGTGCACCTCGGCGGTCGGCGTGAGCACGCCGTCGAGATCGAACAGCACCGCGTCGTAGGTCGTCAGGTCGGGCAGGGTCACGTCGCCTCCGAGGGTCTCGTGGATGGTCCGGGTCCGCTCGTCCAGCGTAGCCACCGCACGCCCTAGCCCGAAGGCCGGCCGCAGCGCCCGGGTGCGTCGGCTGATCCGCGCGTCCCGCACGCTCAGGTGCGGGCGACCTGCAGCGTCTGCCGGGCGATCTCGAGCTCCTCGTTCGTGGGCACGACGAGCACGGTGACAGGTGAGTCCTCGGCCGAGATGACGCGGATGCCGCGGCCCCGGGCCGCGTTGCGGACGGGATCGATCAGCACCCCGGCGTAGCCGAGGGTCGCGAGCGCCTGCGCGCGCACCACGGGGACGTTCTCGCCGACACCCGCGGTGAAGCTGATGACGTCGGCGCCGCCGAGCTGGGCGAGGTAGGCGCCGGCGTAGGCGCGCAGGCGATGGATGTACACGTCGAACGCGAGCACCGCGGCATCCTCGCCCTGTTCGACGCGCGCGAGGATGTCGCGCATGTCGGACGCGCCCGCGAGACCGACGAGGCCGGACTTCTTGTTGAGCAGGTCGTCGAGCTCGTCCGTGGTCATGCGCGCGCGTCGCGCGAGCTGCAGCAGCACGGCCGGGTCGAGGTCGCCCGAACGGGTTCCCATGACGAGCCCCTCGAGCGGGGTGAACCCCATGGAGGTGTCGACGGAGCGGCCGCGGTCGATCGCGGTGACCGACGCGCCGTTGCCGAGGTGGAAGACGATCTGACGCAGGTCGCGCAGCGGACGGCCGACGAACGCCGCGGCGGCTTCGCTGACGAACTTGTGGGATGTCCCGTGGAACCCGTACTTGCGCAACCGGTACCGATCGGCCAGGTCGCGGTCGATCGCGTACGTGTATGCCTCGGGCGGCATGGTCTGGTGGAACGCGGTGTCGAAGACCGCGACATGGGGGGTATCGGGGAAGGCGGCCCGCGCGGCACGGATACCCTGCACCGCACCGGGGTTGTGCAGGGGCGCGAGCATCGACAGGTCGTCGATGTTGATCTCGACGAGCGGCGTGATGAGGGTCGGCTCGAAGAAGCGCGCCCCGCCGTGCACGACGCGGTGCCCGACGGCGAGCGGCGGGCGCTCGGTGAGCGAGGGACCACTCTCGGCGAAGGCCTCGAGCATCACCGCGAAGCCGGCCGCGTGGTCGGCGATGGGCAGCTCCCGCTCGGTGGTCGCGTCGAGCACGGTGGGGGCCGCGGCATCCGACCCGCCGAAGGCGGCTGCCGTCACCGTGTGCCGGGCGCGGCCGTCGGCCTGCCCGATGCGCTCGACGAGGCCCGAGGCGAGCACGGACTCGGTCGACATGTCGATCAGCTGGTACTTGAACGACGACGACCCGCTGTTGACGACCAGCACGACGCTCATGCCTGCTCCCCCTTCGGCGCGGTCTCGCCCTGGGCCTGGATGGCGGTGATCGCGATGGTGTTGACGATGTCGTCGACGAGGGCTCCGCGCGACAGGTCGTTGATGGGCTTGTTGAGCCCCTGGAGCACAGGTCCCATGGCGATCGCGCCGGCCGAGCGCTGCACCGCCTTGTAGGTGTTGTTGCCGGTGTTGAGGTCGGGGAAGACGAACACGGTGGCGCGCCCCGCGACGGCCGAGCTCGGCAGCTTCTTCTGCGCGACGGCCGCGTCGGCGGCGGCGTCGTACTGGATGGGTCCCTCGACGAGCAGCTGCGGTGCGCGTTCGCGCACGAGGGATGTCGCCTCCCGCACCTTGTCGACGTCGGCGCCCGACCCCGACTCCCCCGTCGAATAGGACAGCATCGCGACGCGCGGCTCGATACCGAACTGGCCGGCCGTCTCGGCGGAGGAGATCGCGATGTCGGCCAGTTGGGTGGCGGAGGGGTCGGGGATGACCGCGCAGTCGCCGTAGACGAGCACCCGGTCGGCGAGGGCCATGAGGAAGACACTCGAGACGACCGAGACATCCGGCCGGGTCTTGATGATCTCGAACGCGGGCCGGATCGTGTGGGCGGTGGTGTGCGCGGCGCCCGAGACCATGCCGTCGGCGAGCCCCAGGTGCACCATCAGCGTGCCGAAGTAGGAGACATCCGTGATGGTGTCGGCGGCGCGCTCGAGGGTCATCCCCTTCGCCGCGCGCAGTCGCGTGTACTCCTCGGCGAAGCGGGCGCCCAGCACCGGATCGAACGGGCTGATGATCTGGGCGGCGGAGATGTCGATGCCGAGGGTCGTCGCCCTCCCCCGCACGGCCTGCTCGTCGCCGAGGATCACGAGCTCGGCGACGCCGCGGGCGAGCACCGTGGCGGCCGCCCGCAGCACCCGGTCGTCGTCGCCCTCGGGCAGCACGATGCGCTTGCGGTCGGCACGGGCGCGCTCGATGAGGCCGTACTCGAACATGAGCGGGGTCACGACCGTCGGCCGCACGAGGCCGAGCAGCCGCGTCAGCTCGGCGGTGTCGATGTGCCGCTCGAAAAGCGCCAGGGCCCGGTCGTAGCGGGCCGGCGACTCGGCGGCGAGGCGACCGCGGGTGTTCATGATGTGCACCGCGGTGTCGTAGGTGCCGAGGTCGGTGGCGATGATCGGCAGCGGCGAGCGCAGGCCGTCGATGAGCCGGTCGATGGGCTCGGGCAGCGCGAACGGGCCGTTGAGCACGACGGCAGCGACCGACGGGAACGTCCCCGACGCGTTGGCGAGCAGGGTCGCCAGGAGGACCTCGGAGCGGTCGGCCGGGATCACGACGACGGCGCTCTCGGTCAGCCGCGGGAGCACGTTGACCATCGACATCCCCGCGACGACGACGCTCAGCACCTCACGGTCGAGCAGCGCCTCGTCGCCCTTCAGGAACGTCGCCCCGAGCGAGCGCAGCACGCCGCGCACCGACGGTGCGACCAGCAGGGTGTCCTCCGGCAGCGCCCAGATCGGGATGCCGCGGGCCGGGCTCTGCTCGACGACGTCGCGGATCGCGGCGACGACCGCGTCGGCGTCGGGGTCGGTGCGGTTCGCGACGATGGCGAACAGCTCGGCCCGGGAGGCGCGCAGCTCGCTCAGCGCGAGGCTCGTGATCTGACCCATCTCGTCGGGGGTGCGGGCGAGGGTCGATCCCAGCTGCTCGCTCTGCCCCTGCTGGGCGCGACCGCCGAGCACCAGCAGCACGGGGGCGCCGAGGTTCGCCGCGATGCGGCCGTTGTAGCCGAGCTCCGCGGGGCTGCCGACGTCGGTGAAGTCGCTGCCGAGGATGACGACGGCGTCGCAGACGGCCTCGATCGCCTTGTACCGCTCGACGATGACGGCGAGCGCCTGGTCGGGGTTGTCGTGCACGTCGTCGTAGTGCACGCCGATGCACGCGTCGTAGTCGAGGTCGACGCCGTCGTGGGCCAGCAGCAGGTCGAGCACGTAGTCGCGCTCGTCGCGGGACCGTGCGATGGTGCGGAAGACGCCGACCCGTGCGGCGCTGTGGCTGAGGGCGTCGAGCACGCCCAGCGCGATCGTCGACTTGCCCGAATGACCTTCGGCGGACGTGATCAGGATGCTCTGCGCCACCCCACCAGCCTATGCCGGGCCACGCACGGACCGCCGGGCGCGAGCGCCGGAACAATCGGCGAACATCCCCGCAAAAGAAAGACTCTCCGCGAACCCGGCAGAGCCCGGTTACCCTTGCTACGTTTCCGTCCTGGGGGAGTTGGCCTGGATGCCGCCTCGCGGAGAGCGACCTCGAGTCTACCCGGATGCCGCGGCCTCCGCGACGCGCACGACGCATCGGCTCCACTGGGCGATCCGAGAATCGGCGCCCAGGATTCGCCCAGCCCCGCATAGGCGGCGCACAGCTACGATCGGCCTAGACCGCGGCTCCGCCCGGCCTACGAAGCGGCTCTCCCCCGGGAGCCCCACCGATGTCGGGAGCACGTATGACGGATGTGACCGAGGCGCCCGCGACGCTGGATGCGGCACGATTCGCCGAGCTGACGGGCGCGATCGTGCAGGCCGTGGGGTCGGTCATCGACGGAAAGCCGGATGCTGTGCGAGCAGCGCTGGTGACGCTCCTCGCCGAAGGGCACCTGCTCATCGAGGACGTTCCGGGCGTCGGCAAGACGATGCTCGCCCGCGCGCTGTCGGCCGCGATCGACGCCCGGGTGCGTCGCATCCAGTTCACCCCCGACCTCCTGCCGAGCGATGTGACCGGCGTCTCGGTGTTCAACCCCGCGACCCGGGATTTCGAGTTCACCCCGGGCGCGATCTTCGCCGACGTCGTGATCGCCGACGAGATCAACAGGTCATCGCCGAAGACGCAGTCGGCGCTGCTGGAGGCGATGGCCGAGGGTCAGGTGACGGTCGATGGCCGCACCCATCTGCTGCCCTCGCCGTTCTTCGTCGTGGCGACGCAGAACCCCCTCGACATGGAGGGGACGTACGCCCTGCCCGAAGCGCAGCGCGACCGGTTCATGATGCGCATCTCGATGGGGTACCCGGATGCCGCAGCCGAGGCCGAGATGCTGCGCCAGCGTGACACCGCCAATCCGATCGACCTCGTCACCCCGGTCGTGGGGCTCGCCGAGCTCGACGAGCTGATCCGGTGGGCGCGGCGGGTGCATGTCTCCCCCGCGGTCGAGGAGTACGCCGTGTCGCTCGCTGCGGCGACGCGCTCTCACCCCGAGCTCCGGCTCGGTGCCTCGCCGCGCGCGACGCTCGCTCTCGTCCGGGCCGCGAAGGTGTGGGCAGCGCTGGATACCCGCACATTCGTCATCCCGGACGACGTCGCGACGCTCATCTCCCCCGTGTTCGCGCACCGGCTCATCCCGACACGGGTCTCCGGCGGTGCCGGCGACGACCGGGTGCGGACAGTGATCGACGAGATCGTGCAGACCGTGCGCGTGCCGCTCGGCGTGCGGGTCTGACCACGTCGCCGTGCGATCCTGGCCCTTGACCCTGCGGGGCACCGGTGCCCTCGTCGTCGCGCTCGGATGCCTCATCGCCGCCCCGATGCTCGGACTCGAGGAGCTCGTGTGGTTCGCCGTGCTGCTGATCGCAGCCGTGCTGTGGGGCGCCGTCACGCAGTTCGGCCTGCGTCGTCGCCTCGACGCGACGCGGCAGGTCGTGCCCGCCCTGCCGGCCGTCGGCGAGGACGCGCGGGTGCGCGTGCACGCCACTGTGCACGGCTCGCTGCCGGTGCCGCCCGGGCAGTGGCGGGACCGCCTCCCCCGAAGCCTCGCCGGGGATGCCCGCGGCGTATTCCCCGCTCTGCGACCCGGGTCGGGGTCGCGCACGATCGAGCTGAGGTACGGCGTGCGGCCGCGGGTGCGCGGCATCCATCGACTCGGCCGCCTGCAGGTGACCTCGACGGATCCGTTCGGCCTGGTGCGGCGCTCGCAGGCCGCCGGTGAGGCGACCGACGTCGTGGTGACGCCCGAACTCGTCGATGTGCCGGCCCTCGCCGCGATGGCGGTGCAGACCGGGGGCGCGTTGCCGGCGGCGACGAGCCGGCTGGGCCAGGGCGCGGACAATCTCATCCCCCGGGCATGGGCACCGGGCGACTCGATGCGTCGCATCCACTGGCGCGCGACCGCCCACCGTGACGAGCTCATGGTGCGTCAGGAGGAGCAGGAGGCCGCTCCCGAGGCGACGGTCGTGATCGACCTGGATGCTGCACGCTGGCCGGCGCGGGCGAGTGCACCCGGCGGCGACCGGGGCTTCGAGGCAGCGGTCTCGGCGTGCCTGTCGATCACGACCCGTCTGGCGCGGGAGGGCTTCGCGGTGAGCGTCGTCGACGTGCACGGCACCCCCCTCGCGGAACGAATCGACCCCGAGGAGCACAGCGGTCTCGGCGATCTCGCCTTCCTCCTCGCGACCGTGGCGCCGACGGGCACGGGGGGAGGGCTGCATCGGCTCGCCGAACGGTTCACGGGCGGCCTCACGGGCCCCGTGATCCTCCTCGCCGGCAGCCTGGGTCTCTCGGATGCCGCGCCTCTCGCGACGATCGCCCCGCACTCCACCCTGCCGATCCTGCTGACCGCGGCGCCCGAGTCCGGCGCGCTGCCCGCGGTCCGCGCACGCGGATGGCGCGCAGCCGCGCTGACGGGCGCCGAACCGCTCGCGACGGTGTGGCAGGAGCTCGAACGGCGCGCGGCGGCATCCGAGTCGGCGGCGACGGAGGGCGAAAGCGCATGAGCGACGACCCCACCGCACACGACCGGGTGTTCGCGACACGGGACGCATCTGTGGCTCGACGTCCGCGTCGCACCGCGCGGGGCACGTTCCGTCTCACCGTGGGAGCGTTCGTCGCGCTCGTCGCGGCGCTCCTTCCCCTGCTGCGAGTGATCACTCCCGGCTTCTGGCTCGCCGCCGCGCTCGGTCTCGCCGCGCTCGTGCTGACGATCGGGTACCTCCTGCGCGTGCGCGGGGTGCCGGCATGGGCGGTCAGCCTGATCGAGCTCGTCGTGTGGATGCTCGGCGTCACCGGCCTCTTCTTCGCCGGTCAGGCGTGGCTGCTCGTCATCCCCTCGCCGGCGGTCTTCGCCGCCGTGCCCGAGGTGCTCTCGCGCGCGGCGCAGGACATCATCACCGGCTACGCGCCGCTGGATGCCACGGCCGCGATCGCGTTCCTCCTCGTCTCTTCGGTCGCACTGCTCGCGATCGCGCTCGACCACATCGTCGTGACCGCGCGGATGCCGCTTCTCGCCGTGGTCGCGCTGCTGACCGTGGCCCTCATCCCGACGGTGTCGGTGCAACGGTCGATGCCGACGTGGGAGTTGGTGACGCTCGGGGCGACCTTCCTGCTGCTGTTCCGGTTCGAGACCCACACCCGCCGGGAGCCGGAGCGACCGGGCGCGGTGCGCACGGCAGCCGGGTTCGTGCTGGGCGCGGCCGCCCTCGTGACGACGCTGATCGTTGCGCCGCTGCTCCCGACGCTGAACCCGGTCGTCCTCGTGCCCGGTTCGGTCTCGGTCGGCGTGGACGCCTCGATCGATCTGGGCCGGAACCTGCGCAATCCCGCCTCCACCGAGATCCTCACGGTGACGACCGACACCGGATCGGCGCCGTACCTGAGACTCGCGACGCTCTCCCTCCTGCAGGGGTCGGGCACCTGGGTGCCCGACGCGCCGTCGACGACGGCGATCGGATCCGACGGCACGTTCCCGGCTCAGGCGCTCGGGAGCACCATCACGACGACCGAGGCGCAGACGCAGATCGACATCAGCCGCCTCGACACCACCTGGCTGCCCGTGCCGTACCCCGCGGCATCCATCAGCGGCCTGACCGGATCGTGGGCGATCGCCGACCAGAACCTCACCGTCGAGTCCCAGGGCGGATCGACCCGCGGCCAGCAGTACACCGTGACGACGACGAGTCCGCAGCCCACCCTCGAGCAGATCGAGGCCGCACCGGCCCGCTCGACGAACTCGATCTACACCGTGCTGCCGCAGAACCTGCCGACGATCATCACCTCCGACGCGCAGCAGGTCACCGCGGGGGCGACGAGCGCCTACGACAAGCTGATCGCGCTGCAGACGTGGTTCCGTGGCGACGAGTTCACCTACTCGCTCAACGCGCCGGTCGAGCAGGGGTTCGACGGATCCAGCGCCGACGCCGTCGCGCGATTCCTGCAGGTCAAGTCGGGCTACTGCGTGCACTACGCCTCGGCGTTCACGCTGATGGCGCGCTCCCTCGGCATCCCCACGCGCATCGTGATCGGCTACCTGCCGGGGACGTATTCGTCGTCGACTCCGGACACGGTGACCTACAAGGTCGTCAGCGACCAGCTGCACGCCTGGCCGGAAGCGTACTTCCAGGGCATCGGGTGGGTGCGCTTCGAGCCGACGAAGAGCCTCGGCGTCTCGACGAGCTTCGCACCGGGGTCGGGTACGTCCGGCACCGTCGACAGCTCGGGCTCGACACCGCAGCCGACCGCCTCGAGCGCGCCGACCGCCGCCCCGAGCGACCAGCCGTCGACCGCACCCACCACGGGCACGACGACGTCGACCACCTCGACGAGCGGACCGGCGATCGCTGCCATCGTTCCCTGGGCGCTGGGTGCGGTGCTCGTCATCGCCGTTCTCGCGGTGCCGGGCGTGCTGGGCGCCGCACGCGCGAGACGGCTGCGCGCAGCTGCGGCCCGTGGGGACGCCGTCGCCGCATGGGGTTGGGTACAGGATGCCGCGCGCGATGTGGGAGTGCCCGTGAGCGCAGCGGCGTCGCCTCGTGAGTTCGGCGCCGCGCTCATCGCGCAGCCCGGCGTGCCAGCCGAGGCGGTGTGGAGACTCGTCGACGCGGTCGAGCGGGCGGCATACGCCCCGCCACCCGCGCCGACGGGGCGTCGCGCCCGGCGTGCCGCGAGCGGAGACCCGGCGACGGCGGATGCGGCCGCTGCGGTGCGTTCCGGCGTGCTCGGGTCGGTCGCACCCGCGCGCCGGCTGATCGCCCGAGTCTGGCCCCGGTCGTTGTGGGCGCGGGAGTGAGTGCGACTCTTCCGAGCGGCCGATCCGCTCGGTAGTCTCGGTCGAATCCGTGCGCGGGCGAAGGTGCGGGGGCTCATGGGGGTCGGACGAGCGAGGGTGCCGGGGGTGCCGGTCGATGTCCGTGTGCCGCGGGGATGGCCGACGCCCAACGATCGGTGGGTGCGGGAGAACGCGATGTGGGTGCCACCTCCGGGCTGGACTCCGCTGCCGGGCCTACGGCCTGCGCCCGCCGGATGGCGGTTCTGGCGACCGAATCGGCTGTGGCCGATCGTCGCCCGAACCCACCTCAAGCGCTCGCGCACCTGGTGGGCGGTAGCCGACGGACTGCTGCTGCTCACCTTCGCCTGCGGCGTGTTGACCGCGCGCGTCCACGGCGCGGGTCTCACCATCGTGGTGACCCAGGCGCTGGCGGTGGCGACGGTCGTCGTGATGATCGCCGCCGCGAGGATCCGATGGCAGGCGCAGCGCCTGGCGCAGGTGGTCTTCGCCTCGCTGGCGGCAGCGGGCCGGCAACGGCGGCTCGACGATGCGCGTCAGGCAGCTGCATTCGGCGAGAAGAGCATCGATGACGTTGCCGTGGCTCACGATGCGGCGGCATTCTCGGAAGGCCCCCACACAGCCTTCGCACCTGAGCGGCGCGCGTTCATCGCACGCACGGCGCTCGTCGTGTTCGCTGTGCTCGTCTTCGGCGTCGTCATCCTGTCGGCGGTGACGCGGTGAGGCCCTGCGCAGCGCGTGCGGTGAGGCTCGGCTAGGATGATCGAGGCCTTCGGGCCATGGAGGATTCGCCTAGTGGCCTATGGCGCACGCTTGGAAAGCGTGTTGGGTGAAAGCCCTCGGGGGTTCGAATCCCCCATCCTCCGCCATCGAACCGGCTGTCGCGCTTCCGAGCGCGGCAGCCGGTTCGTCGTGGAGTCGGCGCTGTCAGCGACCGAAGATCTCGCCGAGCCCCACATCGCCGAGCTGGTCGCCGAGTCCGCCGAGCTGGTCGCCGATGCCGGTGACCTGATCCCCGAGGCCGCCGACGACTCCGTCGGCCCCGGCGGCGACCCCCTCGACGTCGACGCCCTGCGCGAGCTGATCGATGTCGACACCGAGACCCGCAGCGTGCTCGAGGTGGGGCGCGGCGACGGCGCTCAGCATCGCGCCGCCCGCAACCGCGACGAGCAGGCCCAGCGCGGCCCCGCCGGCGCCGACGGCCGCGGCCCCGCCGCCCGCGCGAGCGAGGATGCCCCGCATGCGGCCGGGGCGCTGCGCCTCCGCCCGGCCGGCCGCCCGCGCAAGGTCGCCGGGCGATGAGGAGCGCGGCTGCTCGTGCACGGGCAGCTCGGTGCGCATGCGTCGCTCGATCACTCCGCGCTGGTCGGGTGTGAGCCGGGCGAACGCGTCGCGGTGGATCTGCTCGATGTGCTGCGGGTCGGCGGTCTGCATCAGGTAGTCGTAGCGCGCGATCGCCTGACGATCGGCGGCCGATGCAGCCGTCGCGTCGCTCCCGGGGACCGGCGGCGGGGTGAGCGGATCACGAGCGGATGCTGCGCCCTGCCCTCCGACCGAGCGGCGCACCTCGCGCACCGCGTCGGAGTTCAGGGCGTTCTTGGCGAGGTCGAACAGACGGGAGAAGGAGCTCATCTCGAACCTTTCGTGGCGATGGGTGCGGCCGCGGCATCCATTCGTCGAAGGCCCGAGCGCACGACATCGATCGCCGTGCGGGCGGTGCGGTCGATGAGTGGCAAGGGATGCTCCGGGGACGGCGTGCAACGGACGCCAAGGTCTCCTCCACCCAGGGTGGGCCGGCGCACCGGGTCACGATCGCGTGACCGTAATGACGGCGTCGCCGCAGACGGGAGTACTCCCCTTGCTGGCCTCCACGGTAGGGGGTCGGCCTGGACAACGGCTCCACACCCGGGCCGGAGCCTCGGCACCCATCAACCTTCAGTATGGCTTAAGCTAGCACCATGTCACTCGAACCGATGCTGCGCCGACTCGACCGGATCGCGGGCGGCCGTGCCGCCGATCATCGCGTCGAGCCGTCGACCGACCCCAAGGTGCGGCGCGCCTTCACCGTGATCGCCTGGCTGCTCGTCGTGTGCTTCCTGCTCGGCATCGCGACCGTCGTCACGGGGGTCGTCCTGCTCGCCGTCGGCGCCGAGGTGACGATCGCCGTGTGGATGCGCTGCCTCGTCGTGCTCGGCATCTCCACGACGCTCTTCTACTTCCTCTGGCGCGCCCGCGCCGGCTGGTACTGGGCCTACCGCCGCCTGCAGCTGTTCAGCCGCATCTTTCCCGTCATCGCGCTGGTGCTCGCGGCGATCCCCGGGCTCTATCCGCTGTGGGTGATCACCGAGCAGATCGTGTTCGCGCTGATCCTCATCGGCGTCTCCGACTACCTGCAGACCGACTACATGCGCGCGGCGTTCCCGAAGCCGGCCGGGCGCGAGCCGGGGACTGACGCCTAGCGCCTCCCGCCGATCAGGGCGCCGAGGAACGGCACGACCGACACGATCATGACGACCGTGCCGAACACTGGATCCTGCAGATGCAGCACAGCGCCCGTGATCAGCAGCGCGGCGAACACGACCGCCGCGATGAGACGGCGCCCCATGCGCTCGAGCCTGCTCACGCGACGCTCGATCCGAGAGGTGTCGAGCGCGACCTTGCCCTGCTCGAACCGCGTCACGAGACCGTCGACGCGCTGCGGCAGCCGCGCGGCCGTCGTCACCCACGAGAGCGCCTGGGTCGCGACATCCTGCAGGAGGTTTCCGCGCTCGTCGCGCAGCAGTTTCGACGCATACGGCTCGACGGAGTTCCACAGGTTGAAGTCGGCGACGAGGGAGCTGCACACCCCGGAGGTGAGGGACATCGCGCGGATGATGAGCAGGAAGTTCTCGGGCAGCTGGAACGGCAGCGACCGCACGACATCGCCGAACTCGGTCGCGAAATCACGGAACTCGCGCGGATCGACCTCGCGCAGCTGAGCGAACCCCATGCCGCCGAATCGCGAGAACAGCTGCGTCAGGGCACGCTCGAGCTCGCCGGTGTCGGCCGATGGCAGCAGCACGCCGACGTCCTGGATCGCGGCGACGAGACCCTTCCCGTCGCGCGATGCGACGGCGATGAGGAGCTTCCGCAGACCCGAGCGGATGCCGCTGGGAACCTCGCCCATCATCCCGAAGTCGATGAACGTGAGCTTCCACGCGGGCGCGGGCGCCGCGGTGCCGGATGCTGCGGGCTCACCCGGAGCCGCGGCATCCGCCGCTCGCACCGGCGTCACGAAGATGTTGCCCGGGTGCGGGTCGGCGTGGAAGAAGCCGTGAGTGAACAGCTGCTCGAACATCACCTCGGCGAACACGGGCGCGACCTCCGCCGGGTCGATGCCGGCGGCGCGCAGAGCGTCCGCGTCGGTGATCTTGATCGCGGTGACGTCGGCGAGGGTCAGCACGCGCCGCGTGGTGCGCTCCCAGACGACCTCGGGGGTCGCGACCCGGGGGTCGTCGGCGAAGTTCTCGGCGAAGCGTTCGGCGCTGGCCGCCTCGTGCAGGTAGTCGATCTCCTCGAGGCTCGTCGCCGCGAACTCCTCGACGAGGTGGGGCATGTCGACGCGATCCGAGACGATTCGCACATGGCTGAGCCAGCGGCCCACCCGCCGCAGCGCGGCGAGATCGACGTCGACGATGCGGTCGATACCGGGGCGCTGCACCTTCACGACGACGTCGGCGAGACCGATGTCGTCGGCGACGGCGCCCGCGAGACGGGCACGGTGCGCCTGTCCCAGGGATGCCGCGGCCACCGGCACCTCGTCGACCCACGCGAACGCGGCGTCGAGCGGCACCCCGAGCTCCGCCTCGGCGAGGGCACGGATGTCGACGAACGGCACCGCCGGCACCTCGTCCTGCAGTCCCTCGAGCTCCTTCGTGATCTCGGGCGGCAGCACGTCGAGGCGTGACGACATGAACTGTCCGACCTTGATCACGAGCCCGCCGAGGTCGACGGCGAGGTCGTGGAAGCGACGCGCGAAGCGGCGCATCCGCTCTGCTCGTCCGCGCGCGGCGAGACGCTCGAGACCGACGCGCGGGAGGAAGAGCTCGAACCACCACGTGCGTGCGAGCTGGCGCGCCGCGAACCAGAGGATGCGGCGGTAACGGGCGCGCGTGTCTGCGACGTCAGGCATTGATTCTCCTTGACGCCGACGGGCCGGCGGCACGCCGGTCAGGCCTGGGCGAGGATCGAGTAGAGCTTACGCCGCGCCTCATCGAGCACCGCGGCAGCCTCCTCCGCCTGCTCCTTCGTGCCGCTGCGGGCGACCTGCGCGGCCGCCTGCGCCAGCTCGACCGCGGCCTTGGGCAGCACGCCGAAGCCCGACGCGTCCTTGATGCTCGGCGCCTCCCAGGGAGCGGACTTCTCGGACGCCTCCTCGGCAGCCTCGCGGCCCGCGTCGGTGAGGGAATAGGTCTTGCGACCGTTCGACTCCTCGGCGCTGATGAGGCCCTCGTCGGCGAGGAGCTGCAGCGTCGGGTAGACCGAGCCGGCGCTCGGCTTCCATGCCCCGCCGGACCGCTCGGCGATCTCGCTGATGATCTGGTAGCCGTGCATGGGCTGCTCGGCGAGGAGCGCCAACACCGCGGCGCGCACATCGCCGCGACCCATGCGCATGCCGACACGCTTGTCGAAGGCACCGCGCAACTGCTCGAACTGCTCCCACACGTTGCCGCCCGGCCCGCGTCCGCCGAACCCTCGGGGTCCGCCGCCGAACCCGCCGAAGCCGCCACCGAATCCACCGCTCATGATGCCCTCCAGGCCCACTCGACTATCGAACGATGGTTAACGATATATCGAGATGTGTCGAAGCGGAAGGGGGTGATCGGCTGTCTGCGAATCCGCCCGCGGCGGCCCGCGGCATCCGTCCCGCTGGTTGACTGAGGCCATGGATGCCGCGGCGATGTTCCCCCTCGGGACCGTGCTGTTCCCGCACACGCCGCTACTGCTGCGCATCTTCGAGCCCCGCTACCTCACGATGCTCGGTCGCCTCCTCGACGACGAGGAGCCGCAGTTCGGCGTCGTGCTGATCGCGCGCGGCCGGGAGGCCGGCGGCGGCGAGGAGCGCGAGGGCATCGCCACGATGGCACGCATCGTGAAGGTCGACCCGAGCGGCACCGATGCCCTGCACGTCATCGCCGTTGGCGGCGAGCGCGTCGTCGTCGACCGCTGGCTCGACGACGACCCGTACCCGCAAGCGGATGCGTCACCCCTTCCCCGGCTCACGTGGGACGAGGCGCTCGCGCCGCTGCGCGCCGAGGCCGAGCGCACCGTGCGGCGCGTGCTCACCCGCGCGGCGGAGTTCCGCGATCTGCAGTGGGACGCCGACACCGAGCTGTCCGACGACCCGGTCGAGTCCGCCTGGCAGCTGGCCGCGATCGCACCGCTCGGCGAGTTCGACCGCTACACGCTGCTGCGCTCGACCACGATGGGCGGGCTGCTGCGCGGCATCCTCGATCTGACCCTCGACGTGGAGCCCGTCGTCACCGCGCCGCCCATCGACATCGAGGACGCCTTCGGCGGCGAACCGGGCGACCCCCGGGGCGACTGAGGTCAGCCGCCGCCCTTGCCCTTCCCCTTGCCGTTCCCGTTGTTCCCACTGCTGCCGTTGTCACCGTGATTGCCGGAGCCGCCGGTCGACACGGTCGTGGAGGTGGGATGGGGAGTCGGACTCGCGGGAGCCGTCAACGCCGCGATGTCGGCGCGCACCAGCGCGATCGTCGCGTCGATCGCATCGGCGCGGTCGGTCGACAGCCTGCCGCTCGATCGGTCCGCGGCAACCTGGTTCTCGAGGTCATCGATCGTCGCGGTTGCGCCCGCGTAGTCGCCGCTCTGCGCCTGGTCGGCGGCATCCGCGACGAGCGCCTGCAGCGCGGCAGCCGGGGACGGCGAGGGACTCGCGCACCCGGCGAGGGCGAGCGCTGCGATCGTCATGATCACGGCACGGGTGGTCCGCCTCATCCGCCGACCTGCGTCCACAGTTGCTGCAGGTGAGAGCCGAGGTCGCCGGGCACCGCGGGCATGGTCGGCTGAACCGTCGGGTGCGGGCCCGCAGAGGCGAAACCGATCGCGACAACCACGACCCCGATCACCACGATCAGTGCAACGACCGCGGGTACCACCCAGCGGAAGGTTCGCCGGCGAGGCGCCTCGGCTCGGCGCCGTTGACCTGGCGCCGAGGCCTCCGCCGACGGCTCGGGCGGCAGGTCGGGACGTGTCGGCGCACCCGTAGGCAGCGCGGTGAGGTTCTGCGGTGCGTCGTCGGTTGCCGCAGACGCAGGCTCGCCATCGGGTCGCACTGTAACCGGCCCGCTCACCGCGGACCACACCGCGGTGGCACCAGAGAGATCGTCGCCACGCATCAAGGCGAGCGCGGCGTCGGCCACGTGGGCCGCCGTGGGCCGCGCCTCGGGCTCGATCTGCAGCATCGCTTCGAGCAATGTGCGCCAGCCGTCGGCGATGCCCGCCGGGATCTCCGGGGAGCGCGTCAGTCGGATGGCGAGCGCTTCGTGCGGTGTCGCCCCGGCGAACGCTGGCGCGCCGGTCAGCACCTCGAGCAGGAGCAGACCGAGAGAGTAGACATCCGCCGGCGTCGCAGGCTTGGCGCCCTTCACCTGCTCTGGACTGAGGTAGGCCGCCGTTCCGACGAGGGTTCCGGTCGCGGTGACGCGTGTGGTGTCGATGAGAGAGGCGATGCCGAAGTCGGCGAGAGTTGCGAGCGGCGGATGCCCCGGGGTGTGAGCGGGCCTCAGCAAGACGTTGGCCGGCTTGATGTCGCGGTGGACGATGCCTCGCCGGTGAATGACGGCGAGCGCACCTGCGAGCTGTGCGGCCACGTCCGCCGTGCGGGCCGGCGAGAAGGCTCCCGTGCGAACGAGGGTGTCACGCAGATTTGGGCCGTCGATGAACTCCATCACTAAGTAGGGAGGCTCGGCGTCGATCTGAGCGTCGTACAGAGTGACCAGGTTGGGGTGCGCGAGTGAAGCCAGGAGCCGCGTCTCGCTCGCCATGCGGCTTCGCTCGGAGCGATCAGTGCCGTCCAGGGTGAACATCTTCACGGCTACGGTGCGCCCGAGCTGTGCGTCGTTCGCGCGCCACACCCTCGCGTAGCCGCCACTGCCGATCACGTCCTCGAGCACATATCGCCCACTGAGGGCGACTCCGAGATCCGGGACCAGCGGTGCGGTTGCCGTGTCGTCATCCACGGGGATCACCTCCGGCCCCCCATGCTGGCACACACCCCGGCGCCGACCGCGGTGCTTGACAACAGCCCGAGCGCTCAGCGCAGGCCGACCACCGGCATCCCGAGCCACTCGCCGAGATCGAACAGCTCGGCCCTCACCATCTCGGTCTCATCCTCGTCGAACGGCACCAGCTCGTGCAGCGCATTCACCCGCAGCACGTTCTCGCTGCGATCGATCTGCGCGTCGAGCAAGCCGATGAACCGGTCGCCCACAAGGATCGGATGCGCGAAGAAGCCGTAGACGCGCTGGTCCTTCGGCTTGAACTGCTCGAGCACGAAGTCGAAGTCGAAGAGCTCCCGCAGCCGGGGCCGGTCGAACAGCGTCGTGTCGTACGGGTTCAGAATCGCCACCCGTCCGCCGGCGTCCTCGTCGAGCGCGGCGAGCGCGGTCGGGTCGACCCGCCATCTCCACGACGAGCCCTCGACCGTCGCCGCGAGCCCCGCGGTACCGGCTCCGCTCCAGGGCGACTTCTGCTTGGCGAGCCCCGCGGCCTGCAGGCGTCGCCCTTCGTAAAGGCGCGCCGCCTCCTCTTCGCCGTACTGCGGCAGGTCAGACGGGAACACCCGCTCGGCGAGATCCCACACCTTCGTGCGTCCCTCGCGCCGTACGACGGCGACCTCGCCCGTGCGCATCAGGAACTCGAGCATGTGCGGCACCTGGTTCGGCCCGTACCACCCGCTGTCGCTGTGGCGGGCGACCTGCGCGGTGTCGGGGATCTCGCTCGCCTTCAGCGGCCCCTCGCCTCGCAGCCGCGCGAGCACCTCGTGCTTGAACGTCGGGTTGGCGGCCAACCACTCCTTGGTGCGGTCCCGCAGCGGCATCGCCCGCATGCGCGGCAGCATGAGCGGCAGCAGGCTCACCGGGCGGAACGTGCCGTCGTACTCGAACAGCAGCCGGTCGATCTCGACCGCCTTCTGCAGCTGACCCGACTCGTACGACCAGCCGATGCGCGACCACATCATGGTGTTCTCGCACGTGGAGATCACGCTCGTCGGGTCGATCTTGATGATCGCCAGCTGCTCGGCGACCTCGACGACGTCGCCCGGACGCTCCGCGTCGAGCAGCGCCGCACGCACGGCGATGCGCCGCGCCTCGTCGTTCGACAGCTGCACCGTGTCGGTCACGCCGCTCCCTCCTCGGGCGCGGAGGCCGCGGCATCCAGCCTGTTCAGCTCACCCGCCAGCAGCCCGTAGGTGCGCGTGTGCGCGAGCCGAGCGTGACGGGTCATGTAGCCGACGAGCGGTGCCGGAGCGGTCACCTCGGTGACCTCGCTCACGAGCGTGCCCGCCTCGGTCGGCGTCGCGGACGTCGTCGTGGTGAGCGTGCACCCCGGCGCCGCGCGCACGTCACCGATGAGAAGCGTCGGCGAGACGCGCGTCATGCGCGCCGGGAACCGGATCGAATAAGGGATGCCCCACACCGTCGGCCGCTCGACGATCACCCAGTCGGCCCAGACACCCCGCCCGTCCTCGCCGCGGGCGACGACGTCGGCCGAGTGGAGGTAGGGATGCATGCCGCGGTGCCCGTCGAGTTTCGCGAGGAAGTCGACCGCGCGCTCCGGCACGCCCGGCACGAGGGTGCTCAGCTCGAAGGATCGGATCGCCACGCGTCCAGCATGGCGGCGGCGTGCGACATCCGGAAGCAGGCACTCGGATGCCGCGGCCGTGTCAGCCCTCGCGGAAGATGTGCACGGCCTCGCGGACGGCGTAGAAGACGATGACGACACCGACGACGGCATCCGTCCACCACCAGCCGAGCACCGCATCGAGCAGCAGCCCCGCGAGCACGCTCGCCGCCAGGATCCCGTCGATCAGGGTGACCCTGCCCTCGGTGACCACGACCTCGTTGCCGATGCGGCGCCCGACCGCGCTCTTCCCCGCGGCGAGAGCGAACATCACCGCGGCGGTGACGGCCGTCCAGATGATCCCGCCGAGGCTCGGCGCCGGTCGATGCACTGTCACGAGCGCCACGATCGACTGCACGGCGAGGTAGCCCGCGAGGAGCACGAACGCCAGCCCGATGAGTCGCAGCGCCCGACGACGCCGCACCTCGCCCGTGCCGCGCAGCTCCCAGAGCACCACGGCGCTCGCGCCGATCTCGATCAGGCTGTCGAGCCCGAAGCCGGCGAGCGCGACGGAGCTCGCCGACCACGCGAGAACGGCCAGCACGACGACGCCGACCACGTTCCAGAGCAGCGTCGTCCACTCGAGCGTGACCGCGAGACGGATGCCGCGACGATCGCTGCGCTCCGACATCCCGCCGCGCGGGGTGACGCCCGGATCGGTCACGACGACTCCTCGTGGACGTGTCCGGCAGCTGTCGTCATGACGGGCGTGACCATCTCGACCTGGAGGTCGTCGAGGCTCCGGAGTGTCGTGCGCGCCCGCTCTCGGGCGTGCCCGGCGATCGCCTGCGCATCGGCGAGGGAGGCGGCATCCGTCTCGAGTCGCACAGCCCCCTGCAGCCGGTGCCCGACCCAACGCAGCTGCACGCGTGCCACGCCGCGAACCCCGGGAGTCTCGCCGACGGCACGGTGGAGCGAGTCGACGAGCTCGGGCTCGATGCCGTCGAGCAGTCGGCGACCGACGCTGCGCACGGTTCCCCAGAGCAGCACGACGATCGCCGCGGAGATCGCGAGGCCCACGAGCGGGTCGGCGAGCGGGAACCCAGCGAGCACGCCGAGCCCGCCGATCACGACCGCGAGCGAGGTGAAGCCGTCGGTGCGGGCGTGCACGCCGTCGGCGACGAGCGCCGCCGAGCCGATGCGCCTCCCGACACGGATGCGGTAGACGGCCACGACCTCGTTGCCGGCGAACCCGATGAGCCCCGCGGCGATCACCCAGCCGATGTTCTCGAGCGGCTGCGGGTGGATCATGCGATCGATCGACTGCCAGGCCGCGACGACGGCGGACAGGAGCACGACGAACACGATGAACAGTCCCGCGAGGTCCTCGGCCCGCCCGAGCCCGTAAGTGTAGCGGCGCGACGCCGCCCGGCGTCCCAGCACGAACGCCACCCACAGCGGCACGGCGGTGAGCGCGTCGGAGAAGTTGTGCACGGTGTCGGCGAGCAGAGCCACCGACCCGCTGATCGAGACGACAGCCGCCTGCAGCACGGTCGTGGCGAGCAACAGGAACAGGCTCACCTTGAGGGCCCGGATTCCGGCGCTGCTCGCCTCCATCGCGTCGTCGATCGAGTCCGCGGCATCGTGGGTGTGCGGGACGAAGAGGTGGGTGATGAAGCCGCGGATGCCACCATGGGGGTGGTCATGATGATGCGGATGGTCATGACCGTGACCGTGCGGGTGGTCATGGTCATGCGGGTGGTCGTGGTCGTGCGGGTGGTCGTGGTCGCGCGGGTGGTCGTGGGCGTGGCCGCGGTGATGCCCCTGAGGATCCTCGGCGCTGCGACCGTCTGCGGCTCGCCGCGGCGCGGTCACGAGCTGACCCTGTCGGCGTGGTGGTGACGCGGGGTGCCGCCGAGCGAGTGCTCCGCCTGGAAGATCGCGTCGCGCACCAGCTGCGACGCATGTTCGTTCTCCAGCCGGTAGAACACGCGCTGACCCTCGTGACGGGTGGCGACGATGCGCGCGAGCCGCAGTTTCGCGAGGTGCTGCGACACGGCGGCGGCCGGCTTGTCGAGGATGTCGGCGAGGTGGTTCACCGAGAGCTCTCCCGCATCCGTGAGGGCGAGCACGATGCGCACCCGCGTCGCGTCGGCGAGCATCCCGAACACCTCGACCGCCAGCTCGACGTACGGACTCTCGGTCGAGAAGCCGCATCCTTGCTTATCTGCACTCATACGCAGATACGTTAGTCGACGCATCGGTCGCCCGCGACGCCGCGGCGTCGAGGGGCGAGGGACCTCAGCGGGTCGAGCGCCGCCCGCCGCGGATCGCGCGCACGGCGAATCGCCAGCCCACCAGGAACACGAACAACACGATGCTCGCGACGATGATGAACGCGAGCTCGACGCCCTGCGAGGACACGACGCGCAGCAGCATCCCGATCACGACCGTCGTCACCCACAGGCCGACGCCGGTACGCACCGGTGCGAGCGGCGCCCGCCAGCCGCGGGTCACGAGCCAGCCCGCGAGAGCGCCGACCAGGAAAGGCCACGACGTCGTCACGAGCCCCGCGAGGACGTCCTCGTGGTGACTGGCGCGCCCGATCGCGGCGAAGACCACGACCAGCACGAGATCGACGATGAGCGCGACGGTGACGGTGCGCGGGGCGGGACGGGGCGACATGGATACTCCTCGACGGTCGACTCGATCATCTTCCCCGATCCAGCCTCTGGGCGCGCCGGAGGTGGGACCATGAAGCATGGACGCACTCGCGCAGTTCGGTCAGGGCCTCGCCCTCACCCTCGCCGCGTTCATCGACGCGGTGCTCACGAACCCCGGCCCCTGGGTCGCCGCCCTGACGACCCTCGGCTCGCTCGCGACCTTCCTGTTCGTCGCGCGCACCGCCCGCCGACACTGACACGGCCCACGACGATCACTCGCCGCGGGCCGAGTCGGCATCACGCGATCAGGCGCGCGGGTCCACCAGGATCTTCACCGCGGTCTCGTTGCGGTTGATGAGGGTGTCGAACCCCTGGTCGATCAGGTCGTCGAGGCCGATCTTGCCGGTGATGAACGGCTTCAGGTCGACCTTGCCCTGCTGCACCAGCGCGATGGTCTCGGGGTGGCTGTTGACGTAGGCGATCGTGCCGCGCAGGTCCACCTCCTTGAGCACGAGCTTCTGCATGTCGAGCGTGCCCGGGTGCCCCCAGATCGACACGACGACGATGACGCCGGTCGGCTTGATCGCGTCGAAGAGCGTGTCGAGGGCGGGCTGCACGGATGTCGCCTCGAATGCGACATCCGCCCCGACACCGTTCGTGAGGGCCCTCACCTCGGCGACGACGTCGACCTCGCGCGGGTCGAACACGTGCGCGGCGACGCCCGTGTCGAGCGCCTTCTGGCGGCGCAGCGAGCTCGGCTCGGAGATCGCGACCGTGATGCCCTGCGCGCGAAGCACCGCGGCGGTCAGCAGGCCGATGGGGCCGGCGCCGGTGATCAGGGCGAAGTCGCCCGCCTTCGCGCCCGAGCGCTGGTAGGCGTGGTATCCCACCGAGAGGGGCTCGATGAGCGCGGCCTCGTCGAGCGGGATGGTGTCGCCGATGGGGTGCACCCAGCGGCGCTTCACGACGATCTTCTCGGCGAGTCCGCCGCCGCGGCCGGCGAGGCCGATGAAGTTCATGTCGTGCGAGAGGTGGTACGCGTTGTTGGCTGAGCTCGTGTCGACCTCGTCGCCGATGATGTAGGGCTCGACGACGACGTGATCGCCGACAGCGAGATCATCGACACCCTCGCCGACCGCGTAGACGACGCCGGACATCTCGTGACCGAGCGTCACAGGAGCCGACTCGTGGGAGATCGGGTGCGGGTGACCGTGAGGGGGGACGAAGATCGGCCCGTCGAGGTACTCGTGCAGGTCGGTTCCGCAGATGCCGCAGAACGCGACGTCGATGCCGACGGTTCCGGGTTCGACGACCGGCTCGGGGATGTCCTCGATGCGGATGTCGCCGCGGTCGTAGTAGCGCGCAGCCTTCATGGTCGCTCAGCTCCTTTGCATAGTGGAGCGGTCGATGATCATGCCTTGCGGCCGCCCCCCAGTGGCTGACGGGATCCTCCGTCTTCTCCACGCTATCCCCGCGGGCGGGAGCGAGCTCGGGACCGGATGGATGCAAGGTTGCATTCTGTTGCATCGTTTATATATACGTAGATCACACACTGTGGAGCAGCCGTTAGTCGAAGCAATGTCGGAACCCCGCGCAACACTCGAGACATGACCGATCAGCAGCGTGACGCCGAGCAGCGGGCCACCGCGCGGCTCGCCGCGCTGCTCCCCCGACTCGAGCGCACGCGGCGCGAGATCGCCCGTCTGCAGGCGCTCGAGGTTCGCCAGCTCGCCGAGGCCGAGGCCATCGCGGCCGAGTGGACAGATGCCGCGGCCCCCTCCGATGCCGACCTTCCGCATCGTGCGGTGGCCGCGGAGATCGGCGCGGCGTGGCGTGTCTCAGACCGCACCGTGCAACGGCGGCTGGGCGAGGCCCGCACGATCGCGGGCGACTACCCGACCACACTCGATGCGCTCGCACAGGGTCGCATCGCGCTGGCCCACGTGCGCGTGATCGTCGACGCGGGCCTGCCGATCACCCACCCCGAGCTGCGCCACGAGTTCGAGAACGCGGTGCTCGACTACGCCGAGAGCACGTCGGCCTCACGCCTCGCCCCGGTGGCCCGACGACGTGCCGAGCGGTTCTGCGACGAGACCGTGTCCGCACGCCACGCGCGCGCACGTGCCGACCGCTCGGTGCGGGTCACGCCGCTCGATGACGGAATGGCCGAGCTCGTCGCCGTGCTGCCGTCGATGCTCGCGTTCGGCGTACATGATCGCCTCACCCGGCTCGCGCACGCGCAGAGCGAGACCGAGGCCGCCGCGCGTGCTGACGATGCGGCGACCCTGCCCGCACCACGCGCGGTCGATCAGCTCCGCGCAGACATCCTCGCCGACCTGCTGCTGACCGCCGACCCCGCGGCTCACATCGATCGAGTGACGGATGCCGCGGCCATCCGCGCGCACGTGCAGGTCACGGTGCCCGTGCTCACGCTGATGGGCGGCGAGGTCGATGACCCGTTCGAGTGTGCGGTGGGCGCCGGCCTCGTGCCGATCGATGCACCCACGGCACGGGCGCTGGCCGCAGAAGCACCCGGGTGGGACCGCATCCTGACCCACCCGCTCACGGGCACGGTGCTCGGCGTCGATCGCTACCGGCCGAGCGACCAGATGCGTCGACATCTCGCCGTGAGAGACCGGCACTGCAGGTTCCCCGGATGCCGCATCCCGGTCTCAGCCTGCGACATCGATCACACGCTCGATCACCAGTTCGGCGGGGAGACGCGCGCCGACAATCTGGCGCACCTGTGCCGACGACACCACACGCTGAAGCATCACTCGCCCTGGACTGTGGTGCAGCGGGGCGACGGCGTGCTCGAGTGGACGAGCCCGACCGGGCGGGCGTACCGCGACGCTCCAGCGAGCCGGGTGTTCTTCGCCCCCGATGTCGACGGTGATCCCGTCGATCGGCCCCTGTGGGATGTGGAGAGTCAGCGGGCCGGGAGTCCGCGGACGGAGCGGAGACCCCACACTCGCACCGTTCCGCCGTGGGTCACCCTCAGCGATCCGGTGGTGGGCGATACCGTCACAGCTGAACCGGTCATGGTCGGCACTGCCACAGCGTGAACGACGTGACCTGCGCGGGCGCTGATGTCGTGACGCTTCCCCAGGCGCGAATCTCGTGACAGAGCCCGGTCGTCGTCAACGCGCCGACGGGATCCTTTCTCTCCCCTGGGCGCAGTACGACCCACTGAAGCTCACGGTCTCGCACCATCTTCCCCAGCTCTGCCTCTGTGAACACGGGAACAGCCCCTGAGTAGCCTCCGTCTGTGAGCACGTCTTCGCCCGTTCCGTTGATGATGTCGGCCGAGATCGCCCACGAGTCGGTGAGAATGATCGATGACGCGGGATCTGCTGACTGCGCGGTTCGCCGGGCGACCTCCGCTAGCATCTCTCTGGGCGCGAGACTCGAGACCGGGGATGCGACCCAGAGGTCGGGGGCGGAGATCGTGAAGCGTTCTCGAGCATTGGTGCCCGTGGCGACGGCGTCAGATCCATCCTGCGGATCGCCCGCGTCACCCGGATCATCTGGAGACGCACCATCTGCGGTTGCAGATCGCGAGACCACCCACGAAGCGGTGGCGACGGCCGCTTGCTGAGTGCCGTCCGTGGAGTCGGCTCGGGCGTCGTCCCCACCGACAATCCCCGAGGACGCATCCTGAACGGCCGGGTCGGGCAACGACCGATCGATGTCGTCCGGGGGATCAGCGGGCGCGGCGGCGACGCCGGCGATCTGCGAGCGTGCGCCGATGTACGCCTCCCCGCCGGATCCATCGCGATTCGCGTCGAGCGCCTGGATGCTCCACCACGTCGCCCCACCGACGAGCGCGATACCGGCCAGGACCAGCATGACGTTCATCGCCGGCGAGTATCTGATCATCGGCACCGGTTCGGGCGCGAACTCCCTGGTGACGACGGATCGGAAGGGCATCATGTCGGAAGGATCCGCCGGGACGGCCAGCACGCGATCGTGGGCGCGGAATCCGAGCACGATCGATGCGATGACGCCCATGATCGCGAAGGCGACCATCGGTATCGCCAGCGCAACGGGCAGCGCGCCCCACACAGCAAGCAGACATCCCCACACGGCGGTCAGCGTGACCAACGCGGCCAGCGTGAACCGCCGCCAGCGCCGAGGAGATCGTAGATCATGCACAGCCAGCGAGAACCCCACGGCTGTGAGCAGAATCAGCTGCACACCGATGGCCGCGACGTACGCAGCGTGCGGAAGCGTGGCGAACGAGAGCACGGCGGCCGAGGCGGCGAACCAGACCGCCACGGCGACCGTGAATGCGAAAGCCATCCGCTCCACATCTCGTCGCGGCCGTCGCCGTCGGGGCCACCAGCGCACCAGCGCGAGCGCGAGGCCGAGAGCGGCCGCGGGGTACAACCATCCGATCTGCGTGGCGTACTCGGGAAGGAAGAGCTTGAGCCGCGAAACATTCGCCGCGGTCGGATCGGAAGAGAACAGTGCGGCAAGACTCGCCTGCAACGTGGTGACGTGCGCAGTCGTCGACCCCACGGCGCCCGCTACCGAATTGGGGAGCAGTCGGTCCACACCGTTGTAGCCGAATACCATCGCGAACACGTTGTTGTCTGTTGAGCCGTCGATGTACGGCCGACTCCCTGCAGGCACCAGCTGCACGATCGTCATCCACGCGAGCGACGCGACAAGCGTCGCCGCACCGAGAACTCCGACCCGTCCTGCGCGGCGGCGCCACCCATTCCCCGCGACCAGGAGTGTGCCGACGAGGAGCCCGGGCAGGCCCTGATCCGCTGCCTG
>NZ_MEGA01000007.1:0-40806 GCF_001725695.1 Microbacterium sp. SCN 71-21 | reverse complement strand
TGTCCCGCGTCAAGAAGTTGGCAGGGTTTCTTCGATTTCGAAGTTGGGGATGGTCGGGCTTGCGAGCCCGAGGTGGACGTCGGCGGGCCGGTTCCAGGCGATCGCCTCGTGCGGGCGGACGTGGTTGTAGTCGGCCCGGTACGCATTCACGTGCTCGACGAGCTGCAGGGCGTCGCCGATCTCTTCACGGAACAGCCACTCGTACTTCATCGACCCGAACCCGCGCTCGCGTGACCCGTTCTGCCCGGGCGTGCGCACCCGGGTGCGCACGTGCTTGAGCTCCGGGTGCGCGGTGATGAATGCCTCGAACGTGAACGACCGGAACGGGCCACCATTGTCAGTGACGATCGTCACGACGGGCTCGATCTCACCCGTGTCCGTGTCCACGGGCGCGTCATCGATCAGCGGGTGACCGAGCAGCTGCTCGGTCTCGTCGAGAGCCTTCTGCACGGCCTCGACGGCGTCGTGCTTGTTCGCCGTCGGAGACACGTGCGCGTCGAACTCGTACTTCGACCAGTAGTCCCGGCACGCCGCGATCCGCCACGTGCCGCCGGTCGTGGTCTCGTACTCGGAGAAGTCGAGCTGCCACACCTGGTTCGGGCCGGTCGGGTCCTTCGCGAACGCGGCCTTGCGCCGCTCGGCGCGCTTGCGCCGCTCCCGCTGGTACTCGGCGGGCAGGATCAGCCCCTCGTCGCGGAGGATCCGCAGCACGGTCGCCTGCGAGACCCGGTGACCATCGTGGCGGGTCATCGCCCAGACCTTCCGGTGCCCCCACGCCGGATGCGCCGACGCGTGCTTGACGACGACGTCGCGGACCGCGACACGCGCCGGCTGCGGCCACGGCCCTTTCGGCGGGCGGTCCAGCTTCGCTTTGGCCTGCCAGCGCCGATACGAGCGTTCGGGCACACCGATCAGCTCCACGAACCTCGCGGTCGGCATGCCCGCATCCCGGCGGATCACCTCGAGGTCCTCGAAGGGCCCAGCCGGCCCTCCGCGCTCTTCTTCCACACCCGGATCTCGACCGCGGCCTCACCGAGCGCCTGGGTCAGATCCGCGACCTCCGCCTCGAGCTGCTGCTCACGGGTCGACAGGCCAGACTTCCCCGCCGCGAGCCCCGTCTTCCCGGCCTCGAGGAAGTCCGCCTTCCACCGACCGATCGACTGCTCGCTCACCTTCTCGCGACGAGCGGCCTCCGCGATCGAGACCTCGCCAGCGAGGATGCTCAAGCGTCTTCTTCTCCACCGGGATCACTGGTGGTCTTCCCATGTCGGACTCTCCGTTCAGGACTCAACTAACAGCCCTGCCACTAAGTCTGACGCGCGACAGACCTGTTCAGCCCCCGGCAACAGCACCACGCGAACCGCAGACCTACCGCCGCCGAGGGTGACGCGCCGAACGCGGCCCGCGACAACGCGGCCCGCGACACGGCGTCACGCGCGTGGCGGAGTCGCGCGGGGAATTTTCCCCATGCCGACATTTGCTTGTGCATCGGCTGAATCGATACCTTGTTGCCAGGGGAGCCAGAAATGGCCGAAAACTGGGGGAAACATGGCACCGCGCCGTCGTCCGCGCACGCGGATTCTTCACACGCTCACCGCAGCGGCCATCACCGCAATCCTTGTCGGCGCGGGCGCGGGAATTGCCCACGCACAGAGCGCGGATCCCGCGCCAACGGCCTCATCGAGCGTCACCGCCGGAGCCGTCCCTATCGCGACCCCCGCGCCCGCAGCACCGTCAGACGCGACTTCCTCCGCGCCCAGCACACCCGCGTCCACGCCGGGTGAGACGACACCCGCAACCCCTCCGCCCCACTCCTGCGACCCCGCCGCCCACCCCCACGCCGACGTCATCCGCGCCCGCGCCTCTCGACCTGCCCTCGACGGGCGGCCCCGCCGCCGCTGACCGCAGCTTCACCGTCGACTCCAGCGCCGAATCCAACCCGCTCACCCCGATCACCGGCGCCCCGGGGGCCATCACCCTCACAGGCCGCGTCGTCGACTCGGTCAGCTCGGCCTCGATCAGCGGCATCGGCATCGCCGTCAGTGAGAACGACGGACCCGCCCGCGGCGCCACGACCGATGCCGACGGCCGATTTACGCTCGTGCTCGACCCGTCGACCTACTACTACATCGTCTTCCAGCAGTCGGTCCAGACCGCGCACATCGAACGCGACGCGAACGCCCAAGGATTCGTCGTCGGCGACGCCTACGACGTCGGCACCGTCACCATGGACCCTGGCGGCGTGATCTCCGGCACCCTCACCCTCCCCTCGCTCCCCGTCGACACCCTCTCCACGTGGGTCAGCGTCTCGCAGGCGAACGGCGGCTACTACGGCGGCTGGACCGGCGAGGCCGTCCCCGGCGGTGCCACCCCGTGGTCGGCCGTCGTTCCGGCGGGCTCCTACCGCGTGTCGTTCTCCAACGGCTTCGTGTTCCCCGAATTGTGGTGGAAGAACGCCACCAACGCCAACGCCGCGACCCTCGTGTCCGTGGCGCTCGGCGCGACGGTGACCGGCATCGACGGCACGCTCACCAGCGGCACGTACACCATCTCAGGCACCGTGCGCACCGTCGCGGGCTCACCCCTCGCGCAGGCGAGCGTTCTCGCCCTCAAACAGTCCGACTCGTCGGTGGTCTCCACGACGACGGATGCCGCGGGCCGCTACGTGTTCCCGAACCTCGCCGCGAGCACCTACAAGATCTGGGTCGTACCGAACCCCGGCGACGGCATCGCCACCTACTACGGCGGGCTCGCAGAAAGCGACGCGACGCCGATCACGCTCACCGCGGCATCCACCGCGGCAACCGCGATCGATGTGAGCATCGCCGCCGGCGGCAGGGTCGCAGGCACCATCCCCACGAGCCACCGCTCCGACGTGCAGGCTGTCGCCGTCGTTCCTACCACCGGCGGTGACCCCATCGGCTTCGGCTCGGTGAAGCCTGACGGAACATTCCTCCTGACCGACATCCCCGCCGGCGCGTACCGTCTGCAGTACTCGACCACGACGTTCTCCGACGCCTGGGGATCGCCCTTCACGGTGACGGACGGCGCCACCACCACACTCGATCTCGCCGCCTTCGACTACACGACGGGCTCCGTCACGGTCACTGTCAACACGGCCTCGAGCAACTGGTACTCGATCGGGTTCCTCGACGCCGTCACGCATCAGCAGATCGGCTACGGCTCGCAGACCGGCCAGAGCACCACAACCTACAGCCTCCCGGTCGGCACGTACATCGTGCGGTGGGGCGACTCGTCCACGCCCACCTACTACGGCGGAACCTCGCCCGAGACGGCGACCCCGATCACCGTGAGCGCCGACACCCCTGCGAGCATCACCCTGCAGGAGGGAAGCGGAACCATCTCCGGCACGATTCGGGACTCCGTCACCGGCCAGCCCGCCGCCGGTGTCGCAGTGGCACTGTACAACGCCAGCCAGCTCAGCTACCCCCTCTCGACCGCGACCACCGCGGCCGACGGCACCTATCGCTTCACCGGCCTCGCCGTGAACAACTACGCCGTCAAAGCCGGGGACACGAGCGGCTTCTACATCCCGCGCTGGCTCGGTGGCAGCGGAAACATGAGCGACACGACACCGATCTCCCTCGACGACGGCGGCAGCTACACCGCAGCCGATTTCTCGCTCACCCTCGGGGGGCGCATCACCGGCACGTTCACCGACGTCCTCAGCGCGTCCAACAGCTATGACTGGGCCTGGCTCACCCTCACCCCGCTCTCGACGACCACCACCGGAACCACGTCGATCAGCGGAACCGTCTCGCAGCTCTTCGGTGATGGCTGGACCATCGGCGGCGTCGCTCCCGGCACGTACTCCGTGAGCTACTCCTCGGGAACGACCAACGTCACCTTCCCCAACGCCGTGACGGTCGCCGCCGGGCAGACGACCGCCGGGGTCGCCCTCGCCCTCCCGCCCGTGCAGATCACCGGCACCATCCGCGCCGCCGCCGACGGAAGCCCCGTCGCCGCGACCGTCACCGCCTACTGGACGGTCACCGACTCCAACGGAAGCTGGACCCAATCCACCTCCGTCACCACCGACGACCAGACCGGTATCTACGCCTTCCGGTCGCTCGCGCCCGGAACCGACTACCGGCTGCGCATCGACACCCGCTCCTACAGCCCGTACATCGGTCAGTGGTGGCTCGGCGGCCACGACCAGGCGAGTGCCACGCCCATCACCGTCACCGCGGGCGCCGCCCCGGTCGTCGCCGATGCCGACCTCGCGAGCGCCATCCCAATCTCCGGCCGCGTCGTCGACGCGGTCACCGGCGACGGCATCCCGAACGTCTACGTCGGCGGCATCTACACCGACGTCTCTGGTCGCTTCACGACCTATGTGGATGCCGCGGGCCCCACGACCCTCACCGCCAACTCCACCAGCGCGAACACCGCGACCACGGTGTCGTTGACCGTGCCCGACGCGGGACTCGCCGACGTGCAGATCACCCTGCAGCGCGGTTACACGATATCGGGAACCGTCACAGCTGCGAACAATGGCGCGCCGCTCAGAAACGTGTGGATCACCGTCGTCCCCGAGAACGGCCCCGAATGGTCGAGCGTCGCGTCGGACTCGACCGGCTCGGACGGCACGTTCACCACCACTGCCCTCACGCCCGGACGGTACAAGATCCGCATCAGCAACCCGTCCGGCCTCTACGTCGCGCAATGGTTCGACGCCGTCGCGACAGCAGCCGGTGCCGCCACGGTCGCGATCGTCGATCGCAACCTCACCGGCATCGACGCGCGCCTCACCCTCGGCGGCGCGGTGAGCGGCCGCATCCTCGATCCGACCGGTCAGCCGCTCGCGGGCGTCACCGTCGGCGTCGCCACCGCGCCCACGCAGGTCGCGCCGCTCACGGCACGATTCTCGTTCGCGCCGACCGACACCCCCACCTCGAACCCGATCCTCGATATCCAGACCACGACGGACAGCAACGGCAACTTCGTGCTCCCGCCGCTGAACCCCGGCGACTACACCCTGTACGCCTACTCGCCGACGCTCGGAACCACCTGGTACGACGGCAAGTCGACCCGCGCCGATGCCGACATCATCCACATCGGCTCCGGTCAGACCGTCGCCCTGCCGAACACCGTGCAGTATCAGCCACTCGCCGACGGGCAGCAGCCGCTGACCCCCGAGCAGACACTGAGCTCCGAGTTCGCGATCGTCACGAACCCGACGGATGCCGCGGCCACCGCCGGCGACGAGGTCACGTTCCACGCGAACACCTCGGGGCTCCCGGTGCCCACCGTGCAATGGCAGCGCCTCGATGCATCCGCCACCGACTGGACCGACATCGAGGGCGCGACATCCACCGATCTCGCGCTGCCCGCCGTCAGCCTGGACGACGACGGCGCCCAGTTCCGTGCCATCTTCACCCAGGGCGATGAGCAGCTCGTCACCTCCACGGCGATGCTCACCGTGCAAGCCGCGGCCACCGCACCCGATGCACCCGACGTGCCCGCGACCGACGCCGTGACCAGCGGTTCGGTGCACCTCACGTGGGCGCCTCCGGCCGACGGCGGATCGCCCCTCACCGGCTATCGCATCAGCCTCTATCCGGCGGACTCCGACACTCCCGCCCGCGTGATCGACGTGGGTGCGGTGACCGATCTGACGATCAGCGGACTGACATCGGGAACCGCGTACGACGTGACCCTCGCAGCCGTGAACGCCGTCGGATCGAGCCCCGCCTCGCCCCGCGCGACCTTCACGACGACCACCATCACCGTGCCGGCGGCCCCCGCCCAGCCGGGCGTCGGCGCCGTTGACGACACCTCCGCCGCACTGACCTGGCCCGCGCCCGCCGACGGCGGCTCGCCTCTCACCGGATACACAGTCACCGCGTACGTCGGGGCATCGGACACCATCGCAACGACCTATCCGGTCGATGCAGCGGCCGACCCCGTCGAGTTCACCGCCACCGGCCTCGCGCCCGACACCGACTACACGTTCGCGGTGACCGCGGCGAACGCCGTCGGAACATCGGATGCCTCGTCCCGCACGGGCATCGTGCACACCGCGCCGACTCCGACGCCCACACCGACGCCGACGCCGACGCCGGCTCCGACCGTGACGGACACGCCCAGCGCGACGCCGACGCCGACGCCCACTGCGACACCGACGCCGACGAACACGCCGAGTCCGACGCCGACGACGGGAACGCCGACCCCGACCCCGACGACGGATACGCCGACGCCTACCCCGAGCCCGACCACGGACACGCCGAGCCCGACCGCCACGCCGAGCCCGACCGCCACGCCGAGCCCGACCGTGACGCCGACCCCGACCGTGACGCCGACCCCGACCGTCACGCCGACTCCGCCGAGCACCCCCACGCCGACCGTCACCCCCACGCTCCCGTCCACCGGCCCGAGCGAGCCGATCACGCCGAGCGAAGGCGACCTGACCGACGCGAACCGAGGATCGCTGACGCTGCCGGCATCCTCCACCACGCCGGGGGAGACCCTGTCGATCGGCGGGCTCACGCCGGGTGAGACCTATGACGTGTGGTTCTTCTCCACGCCCACCTACGCGGGGACGATCACCGTCGGCTCGGGCGGCTACGCGACCGTCGCGGTCCCCTCGACGCTCCCGGCCGGCGCACACCGTGTCGTCTTCACCGATCCCGCCACGGGCGCCGTGGTCGCCTGGGGTCCGGTGCAGGTGACGACGAACGTCCTCGCGCGCACGGGTGCGGTGATACCGACCGGGCTCGCCCTCGCCGGCGCGCTCATCGTCGCCGCAGGCATCGGCCTGCTGGTCTCCGCGGCACGCGCCCGTACCCGCCGGTCGTAGCCGAGACATCCGACTCCGCCGGGCACGCTTCCCCACGTGCCCGGCGGACGGATGCGCCCGCCGTCGAGTGCACCTGGCAGAACGCGCGCGTCAGCGCACCGGCGCCGACGTCGCAGCGCCACCCTCCGGGCTGAACGTGTAGTCGTGCGTCACCGCGAGATACACCAGCGCCGCCACTCCCACCGCGATCACCGCCACCATCACATACGCCCACCACGAATGGCCGGGCCGGCGCGGCGGGCCACCCCGTCTCGAGCCTCGAGTCATACCGACGATCGGGTCGTACGTCACAGCGGATCCTCCAGCCATCCGTCCAGCGGTCGCGGGCGCAACGGATCGCTCGGCCATGAGCGGGCAGCGCGGAACTCGATCGACGCGACCAGGTCGCGACGAGTGGAGACAAGGGCGAGCGTGCAGAACTGCACCCGCTCGTCATGGAAAGAACGGCAGTCCCACTCCCACGTGAGCACGTCCACGTCATCCGACCGCGACCGCGCCAGCATCGACACGACCGCATTCGGCCGGCGCACCTCCGTGTCGAACCAGAGCCGCAGCTGGCGGGCGCCCGCGAACCGGTCGTCGCCATCGACGATCGCGCCGTCACTGACGAAGCACGCGACGAACGCACGCTCGTCACGCGCGTTGATCGCATCCAGCACCGAGGCCACGATGTCGACCACCGAACCCCCTCCCCAGCGGAATCAGTGATGCGTCACGGCCCGGGCCGCGGCATCCGTCGAATTCATCGGATGCCGTGACGAAAAGGACCGCACGTGGGACCTAGTCTGGGAGCGGGGGCGGGCTCACCCGTGCACGGGGAACGGATTTCAACCGAATTCGTCCACATTTGGACCGGTTCGGGTCGTAATGGAGCTGATGGTCGCGTCTCAGCGCGCCAGATTTGTAGTGGCATGGACCTCCCCCTCTCTCTACCGGCGACGCGCCCGCACGTCGACGCGACGGCATGACCGTCGACGCGCGCACCACCTCCGACGATCTCGCGACCCGCCTGCGGCACGATGCGTGGCGCCTGCTGTTCGAAGACCCGGCTCGCCTGCGAACCGACCTCGCGGCACTCATCCGCTCCCAGCCCGACGCGCTCCCGCTCGCCCAGGGCTTCCGCGCCCTCGCCATCGACGTGATCGGCGCCGACCTGCTCTACGACATCCCCGGCGCCCCACTCGCGCGCGCCGGCGACGAACCCAGCCCCGGCATCCGACGGCTTCGAGGCCTCATCGAACACCGGCGAGCAGGGGATGCCGCGGCCGCCCTCCACCACATCGACACCGCCCTGAGCGACCCCGAGCCCCCGCTGCCGCTGTCCCGCGCGATCGTCGAAGAGCAACGTGCGCTCGTCCACCTCGCCTCCGGCGAGACCACCGCCGCGCTCAGCGCCCTCGCCGCCGCCGGAGCCCACGCGGCCGCCGCGCCCACCCTCGCGCAGCGCATCCAGTTCGAATCGGCCGTGGCGCACGCGCTCCGCGGCAACCTGCGCGACGCCCGCCACTACCTCGCCGTCGGAGAAGCCATCCCCGTCGCCGCGCCAGCCGGCGCCGTCACCGGCGAGTGGCGTGACGTCGCCCGCGGACTCATCGCCGTCGAATCCGTCTCGCACCCGCAGCTCACCGCCGGCCTCCACCTGCCACCGATCGAGAGCGCCACCGACCTGTGGCCGCTTGTCGCCCTCGTGCGCGGACGAGAAGCCCTCGTCGCCCGCGCACCGCTCCGGGCGCTCGAGACCGCAGAGTTCGCGCTCGACTGCCACGACGCCACCACCCCCTTCGCCGCGTCCGCGATGACCTGGCTCATGGTGTCCGCCCTCGTCGACCTCGACGACGCACCCCGCGCCCACGCGGTCGTCGCCACGGCTCCCCCCACCACCCTCGTCGACCTCGCCCGTGCGCGCCTCGCCCTGCACGAGAACGCCCGCGCCGATGCGCTGCGCATCACCGGCGCCGTGCTCGCCCGACCCGGCACCGCCATGGCAGAACGAGGCGAAGCGCTCCTCCTGCGGCTCTGGGCGGTCGCCCTCGGCGACGAGCTCGATCCCCGCGAGTGCACGATCGCCGCCCGCCTCGCCACCTTCAGCTCGCTCCGCCGACTCTTCGCCCTCGTGCCCACCTGGCTCATCGCGCAGATCGCGGCCGCCCTCGACGAGCCCTCCCGTGAGCGGATGTCCCGCGCCACCGTCGACCTCGCACCGTACCGCCCGATGACCGCCACACCACCGGTCCTCACCACCCGCGAATCGGCGGTGCTGCAGGCGCTGTTCACCTTCGACTCGATCTCGCAGATCGCCGCGGCGATGTTCGTCACCCCCAGCACCGTCAAGTCGCAGCTGTCCTCCGTCTACCGCAAACTCGGCGCGCGCGGTCGCGCCGAGGCCATGGCCATCGCCACGCGACTCGACCTCATCGACCTCTGAGCGGTGGGCCGAGGCATCCTCGCGTCATCGTTCGCCCCGCGTAACAGCCCGTTCACATGGCCCCCCTAGGTTCGCGCTCATGGGGATCAAGACCGTCATTCCGGCTGCCGGCCTCGGCACGCGTTTCCTTCCGGCCACCAAGGCCATGCCGAAGGAGATGCTGCCCGTCGTCGACAAGCCGGCCATCCAGTACGTCGTCGAAGAAGCCGTCTCGGCGGGAAGTGACGACGTGCTCGTCGTCGTCGGCCGCAACAAGAACGCGCTCGCGAACCACTTCGACCGGGTCACCGAACTCGAGCACACCCTCGAGCGCAAGGGCGACGCCGCGAAGCTCGCGAAGGTCATGGAGGCCAGCCGTCTCGCGGACATCCACTTCGTTCGGCAGGGCGACCCGCTCGGCCTCGGGCACGCCGTGCTGCGCGCCCGCCGACACGTCGGACAGGAGACCTTCGCCGTGCTCCTCGGCGACGACCTCATCGACGCCAGGGACCCGCTGCTGACCCGCATGATCGAGGCATCCGCCCAGAAGTCCGCCACCGTCATCGCCCTGATGGAAGTCGACCCGGCGCAGATCCACCTCTACGGATGCGCCGCCGTCGAGGCCACCGACGACGCCGACCTCGTCAAGGTCGTCGACCTCGTCGAGAAGCCCGCCGCCGCCGACGCGCCCAGCAACCTCGCCATCATCGGCCGCTACGTGCTCAAGCCCGAGATCTTCGAGGTGCTCGAGGAGACCGCGCCCGGCAAGGGCGGCGAGATCCAGCTCACCGACGCCCTCAAGGCCCTCGCCGCCGACGAGAGCATCGCGGGACCCGTCTACGGCGTCATCTTCCGCGGTCGCCGCTACGACACGGGGGACCGCCTCGACTACCTCAAGTCCAACCTGCTGCTCGCCCTCGACCGCGACGACCTCGGCCCCGACCTCGCCGCCTGGCTCAAGGAGCTCGCCACCGGCCTCTGATCGGGCATTCCATTCATCGGAAACAATTCCGAAACCGGACAGTGTCGTCCGAGAAATCTCGAACCTGAAAGATCCCCATGGGGAACCTCAGCACCAACTGAGCGCGCCGATCTTGGGGGTGAGCGCGTCGTACTCGCACATCACTCCACTGAAGGGTTCGCTCACCCATGCCTGCATCCACAGCAGCCGTGCGTTCTCGGCGCCTCGCGCGCACGACCGCACTCCTGATGTCGTTCGCCGCCGTCCTCGGCGTCGCGTTCGGCATCGCCCCGGCAGCCAACGCCGCATCCGTGCCGACCGTCGGCGTCATCACCCTCACGGCCCCCGCAACGGTCGATGAGGGAGACACCGTCACTGTCAGCGTCGCGGTCGACGCATCGACCGACCTGTTCGCCTACGACCTCGGCATCACCTACGACCCGACGCTGCTGAGCTACGACGGGTCGTCGGCCGTCTTCCCGGCCGGCGGCTACGGCACCTCCGCGCCATCCGGTGGCGTCGTGACCTTCACCTCGACGCGACTCGGCACGTCCCCCGCCCTCTCCGGCGCACAGACGCTCGTGACCTTCACCTTCACGGCCCGCGCCGGCGGCGCAGCGACGATCGCCCTGACCTCGCTCACCCTCGTCGGCACCGCGGCAGTGACCGACTCGCCCTCGCTGACCGCCGTCACCCCGGTCGTCACCGCGATCACGCCGGCACCCACTCCGACGCCCACGCCGTCGGAGACCGCCACGGCCACCCCGACCCCGACCCCGTCGGTCACCGGGTCGGCCGCATCGACCGACGACGACCTCGCCAACACCGGCGGCACGACCGGTGCCTGGATCGTTCTCGGCGCGGGCGGCCTCGCCCTCGTCGCCCTCGGCGTCGTCCTCGCCGCCCGCCGCAAGGCGGTGCAGCGATGAGCGTGAGCACCCCCTCGACCCACATCCCCCTCGATCAAAGGAGTTCCCGCGTGCGTCACACGTCCCGCGCGTCGCTCGTCGGGGTCGCCCTCGTCGGCGTCGCGGCGACCTTCCTCGTCGCTCCGGCCGCGACGGCCGCCCCCGCTCCGACGACCAGCGATGGTCACCTGCTCCTCGCGCCCTTCTACTCCGAGCTCGACCTGACCGGCGACGAGCAGGTCACGACGGCCGACCTCGATGTCGCCGCCGGGTGGCTCGGCCGCACCTCGACCGACGCCGGCTGGGCCGAGGCATCCGTCATCGACCTCGACCACGACGACAAGATCACCGTCGCCGACCTCGCGGGCCTCTCGCAGCGCATGATCTACGACGACGGGCCCTTCACACTGGTCGAGGCGACCACCGTCGACATGCAGGCTGCGATGAACGCCGGCGTGCTCACCTCGGTGAAGCTCACGCAGGACTACCTCGACCGCATCGCGGCGTACGACCGCGTCAAGGTCGACCCTGCGGGCAACGGGCGCCCGCTCAACTCCATCATCACCACCAGCACCGTCGCGCTCGACGCCGCCCGTGCGGCCGACGCCGAACGCGCCGCGCACGGCATGACGAGCATGCTCCTGGGTATCCCGATCGTGCTGAAGGACAACTACGACACGACCGACATGGTCACGACCGGTGGCTGTGGCTGCTGGAACAACAATCAGACGACGACGGATGCCGCCATGGTCACCGGCCTGCGCAGCGCCGGCGCCGTCATCCTCGCCAAGGCCAGCCTCGACGAGTTCGCCTACGGGTTCGTGTCGGAGTTCTCCTCCTTCCAGAACCCCGGTTCGTCGCTCCTCGTCGCCAGCCCCTACTCGACCTCCCGCACCGCCGGCGGCTCGAGCGGCGGCACCGGTGCGGCGATCTCGGCGAACCTCGCGGCGATCGGCTTCGGCACCGACACCGGCGGATCGATCCGCGTGCCCTCGACCTACAACCAGCTCGTCGGGGTGCGCCCGACGGTGGGTCTCACGAGCCGCGACGGCATCATCCCGCTCGCGCTCTCGCAGGACACCGGCGGCCCGCTGGCCCGCACCGTCACCGATGCCGCGATCGCCCTCGACGCCGTCACCGGCGTCGACCCGGCAGACCCCGCGACCTCGGCCCAGGTGGGTCTCGTGCCCGACTCCTACACGTCGTACCTCGACGCAGACTCCCTCGAGGGTGTGCGCATCGGCTACGTCGCGAGCATGGTCGGCTCCAATGCGACCACCGTGCGCCTCTGGAACAACGCCCTCGACGTGCTGCGCAGCAAGGGTGCGACGATCGTCCCGATCGCGTCCACGTCGCAGTTCAGTGCCGTGCTCAACGAGAGCAGCGGGTCGACGAACGAGTTCACCCACGACCTCAACACCTACATCGCGACGCATCTCGCACCCGGCGTCGCGGCACGCACGCTCAACGACATCATCACGGGCGGCAATTACGTCACGTCGCGCCGGTCGACGTACGTGCAGCGCGCCGCGATCAGTGAGCAGACCTATCAGGACTGGGCGGGCCCGACCGGCACGCACACGGTCGCGCTCGCGACGGGCAAGACCTACGTCACGCAGCTCATGGCCGACAACAACCTGTCGGCGATGATCTACCCGTCGGGCAACCCCTACGGCACGCAGGGTACCAACATGCGCCTGAGCCCCAACACGGGACTGCCGGCGGTCACGGTGCCGATGGGTCAGGCGTCGAGCACGGAGTCGATCCCCGGCGCCGGCGTCAACCTCGAGTTCGTCGGCCCGGCATTCACCGAGGGTCCTCTGCTCGGACTCGCCTATGCGTTCGAGCAGGCCACCCACGCCCGCACCACCCCGGCCCTCTACGGCGCGCTCACCACGACGCCCGCACCGTAAGTCCGACCTGAACGCCTCGAGGCGGGTCCCGAGTGGGCCCGCCTCGAGGCGTTCGCCCTGTGGCTGCGCGTCCACAGCAATCGCACCGCCGCCGCCCAGAAGCCACCGAGGAACGGAACGATCCGGTCGAATCCGAACGAAACCGGACGACGGAACGCGGTGCCCGCGGGCTGAGATGGCAGAGGTTTCACTGCGTGGGTCGCCCCGCAACCTTGCCGCTGACGTCACGCGGGGAGATGTGCGACCGTTCCGCCTCGCGCGGATCCCTCCGCGAGGCGATCTTGGGGGCCGGAGGGGTCCGCGCGAGCCCTCTGCCCGATCACACCGCGCTGCGCGCGAGTCCGATCCGCACACCGAAGTCGGATGCATCGAATCCGCCGTTCGACTCGACGTAGGCGATGAACGAGGCGACGATCACGAGCGCCAGCGTGACGGGCGGGACCCACAGCCGCACCGTCCGGAACCGTCGCACGAAGGTCTGCACCGACGCGCCGACAGCGAGCAGAAGCACGACGGCGATCGTGTACGAGCTCGCCGCCCGCTCGACCGCGGCTCCGTCGCACCCCGCGCAGTGATGCACGTAGACGACGCCGGCGAACAGCCGCCACGCGGTCTCCGCCGCGAGCGCGACAGCGGCGACCCATACGGCCACCGCGATGAGGCGACCCGATTGCCAGTGCTCCGCCGTACCCCCCCCCGCCATGGCGCCACCCTCACCCGGCCGCGAGGCGACGGTCAACCCGAGGCGAGGTCTCGTCACACAGATTTCACGCGAGCGGCCGTGGCATCCGTTCAGGCCGGGTGCCCTAGACTCGATCACGACAGGGGGAGTACTCCCACGCGACGGACCCGTCAATACGGATGCGCAGACGCATCCCGGCCCGTCGGCCCCGCACCCGGGGTGGAGGAGACCTTGGCGACATCCGTGTTCCGCCCTACCCTCTGGAGTTCCCTGTGAACGTCACCCCCCTCGTCTGGATCATCACGATCGCGGTCACCATCGCGTTCTTCGTGTACGAGTTCTTCGCCCACGTGCGAAAGCCCCACGAGCCGACCATCGGCGAATCCGCCCGCTGGTCGGCCTTCTACATCGGGCTCGCACTCCTGTTCGGCGTCGGCATCGGCGTGGTCTCCGGCTGGACATACGGCGGGGAGTACTTCGCCGGCTACCTCACCGAGAAGGCGCTGTCGATCGACAACCTCTTCGTCTTCCTCCTGGTGATGACGGGCTTCGCCGTGCCGAAGGCGTACCAGCAGAAGGTGCTGATGATCGGCATCGTCATCGCCCTCGTGCTGCGCGGCGGCTTCATCGCGATCGGCGCAACGCTCATCGAGAACCTCTCGTGGGTGTTCTACATCTTCGGTGCGCTGCTGCTGTTCCTCGCCTGGAAGCAGGCGTTCGGCAACCACGAGTCCGACCCCGCCAACGGGGCGTTCATGCGCTTCGTGCGCCGCCACCTTCCCGTCACCGACGACTACCACGGCGACCGGCTCACGGTGCGCCTCGACGGCAAGCGCTTCGTCACCCCGATGCTTCTCACGATCATCGCGATCGGCTTCATCGACCTGATCTTCGCGGTCGACTCGATCCCGGCGATCTACGGGCTGACCAACGAGGCGTACATCGTGTTCACCGCCAACGCGTTCGCGCTCATGGGCCTGCGGCAGCTGTTCTTCCTCATCGGCGGACTGCTCGAGCGCCTCGTCTACCTCGCGCAGGGGCTCGCCGTCATCCTTGCCTTCATCGGCGTGAAGCTCGTCTTCCACGCGCTCCACGTCAACGAGCTGCCCTTCATCAACGGCGGCCACCATGTGGAGTGGATCCCCGAGATCCCCATCTGGTTCTCGCTGCTGTTCATCGCCGCCACGATCGCCGTCGCGACGGTCGCGAGCCTGGTGAAGACCCGGGGCGACCGGGCGGTGACGACGGGGCACTAGCCTCACGGCCCGGCCCCGGTGTGCGAGGGGTACGGTGTACGCGGATGTCCCGCACTCACCCGAACCCCGCAGGCGACGCCGCCCTCGGCCGCATCGCCGTCGTCGGCGACGGCAGAATGGGCCGGGCGCTCATCGCCGCTCTCGCGGAGATCGGGGTCACCGCGGCCGGCCCCGAACCCCGTGGTGCCACCGGGTCGGGCGCCGACATCGTGCTCCTCGCGGTGCCCGACCACGCGATCGCGGAGGCCGCTGCCGCCATCGCTCCCGGCCCGCTCGTCGGGCACCTCTCCGGTGCGCTGGGGCTGGCTCCGCTGACCCCGCACGAGTCGTTCAGCATCCACCCCCTCATGACCGTCACCTCCGCCGGTGCCCGCTTCACCGGCGTCACCGCGGCGCTCGCCGGAAGCAGTCCGCGCGCCCTCGCCACAGCCGAACGGCTCGCCGCGAAGCTCGGGATGTCGCCGGTCGCCGTCGCCCCCGACGACCGGGCGGCGTACCATGCGGCCGCGTCGATCGCGGCGAACTTCCTCGTGACGGTCGAGGCGTTCGCCGAGCAGCTCGCGTCGACCGCGGGCATCGACCGCGCCGCCCTCGTCCCCCTCGTGCGCGCCGCCGTCGACAACTGGTCGGCGCTGGGGGCGCCGGCCGCCCTCACCGGTCCCGTCGCCCGGGGCGATGACGACACCGTCGCCCGCCAGCGTGCCGCTATCGCCGAGCGCGCCCCCGAGCAGCTCGCGCTGTTCGATGCGCTCGTCGATGCCACGCGCGCGCTCGCCGAGCGCTCGCGCACCTCGGCGGCCCCGGCATGATCGTCGCGACGACGCTCGCCGAGCTGCGGTCCGCCCTCGCCCCGCGCCGCGACGCCCCGATCGCCGTCGTGCCGACCATGGGCGCCCTGCACGAGGGTCACCTGTCGCTGGTCACGGCAGCCCGCGCGCGTGCGGCCACCGTCGTGCTCACGATCTTCGTGAACCCGACCCAGTTCACCGAGCAGGCCGACCTCGACGCGTACCCCCGCGCTCTCGACGACGACCTCGCGAAGGCGGGCGCCGCGGGCGTCGACGTGGTCTTCGCGCCGACCGCCGCCGAGATGTACCCGACCGGCTTCGCGACCACGGTGTCGATCGCCGGACCCCTCACCGAGACCTTCGAGGGCGCCGTGCGCGGCCGCGCCCACTTCGACGGCGTCGCCACGATCGTGAGCAAGCTGCTGCTCGCCGCGCTCGCCGACACCGCGTACTTCGGGCAGAAGGACGCCCAGCAGGTCGCCGTCGTCCGACGGCTCGTGCGCGACCTCGGCATCCCCACCGAGATCGTCGTCGTGCCCACGTCGCGCGACGACGACGGCCTCGCGCGATCGAGCCGCAACGTGCGGCTGACTCCCGCCGACCGGGTCCGTGCCCTCGCCCTGCCCCGCGCGCTGGCCGCCGCCGCCCGAGCCGCCGCCGACGGTGAGCAGGATGCCGCGGCTCTCCGCGCGATCGCGGCGCACGAGCTCGACGCCGCCGGTCTCACCCCCGACTATCTCGCCGTCGTCGACAGCGATGGCTTCGCCGAGCTCGACCGTCTCGACCGCGACGCGGTGCTCGTCGTCGCAGCCCGCGTGGGAGCCGTGCGACTGCTCGACAACGTCGTGCTCGCGCCCGTGACGGCGAGCAGCGACATCCTCGACGACCGTCCCGTCGCCGCACCCACCGGGAGCCCTCGATGACCGAACGCCCGCCCGTCACCCTCGCCCGCATCGCCGAGATGCACGCCGCCGGCGAGCAGATCGTCATGGTGACCGCCTACGACCATCCGTCGGCCCGGGCCGCTGAGCGCGCCGGGGTGGACATGATCCTCGTCGGCGACTCGGCCGCCCAGGTCGTGCTCGGGTACGACGGCACCGCGCCCGTGTCGCTCGACGAGATGCTGATGCTCGCGCGCGCCGTGCGCCGTGCCGTGCGCACGGCCTTCGTCGTCGTCGACCTGCCGTTCGGGGCGACCGAGATCAGCGACGAGCAGGCCGTGGCCTCCTCGCTCCGGCTCGTGAAGGAGGCGGGCGCCGACGCCGTCAAGCTCGAGGGCGGGCAGCCGGCGCGGCTGTCGCGCATCCGCGCGATCGTCGCGGCGGGTATCCCGGTCGTCGGGCACATCGGTCTCACGCCGCAGACCGCGACCGCGCTCGGAGGGCTGCGCGCCCAGGGCCGCACGGTCGACACCGCCCTCCGCGTCGCTCAGGAGGCGCTGGACGTCGAGGCGGCCGGGGCGATCGCTCTCGTCGTCGAGGCCGTGCCCGCGGCGGTCGTCGCCGAGATCCGCGGAGCCCTCGGCATCCCCCTCATCGGCATCGGCGCGGGTGCCGCCGACGGCCAGGTGCTCGTGCACCACGACCTTCTCGGCATCACCGCCGGGCGCACCGCACGGTTCGTCAAGCAGTATGCGGCGCTCGGTGACGCGATGGCCGAGGGCATCGCCACGTACGCGGCCGAGGTGCGCACGGGGGAGTTCCCGAGCGCCGAGCACACCTACCCGGTGGCCGACGACGTGCTCGACCAGGTGCGCGCGCACCTCGCGGCGCGCGCGCACTGACGCTCCGCGCGGCCGGCGGGCCCGGCGGGTTCGCGCGTCACCGCACGTAGCTGCCGTAGTAGGCGAACGCCGCCCACACCAGCACCGCGACGCCCACGGCCAGCAGCGCCACACCGACATACATCAGCACGATCGCCGGCCGCACCGGCGGCCGCTTCCGACCTTCGTCAGGGATCCCCATACCGCGGATATTACTGACGCGGTGTGTCCAGAATGTGTCCGATGCCGGATGACGACGCTCAGCGCACGACGGCGGTGACCGTCGGCAGGGCGCCGACCACGTGCTCGCTCACCGAACCGAGCACGAAACGGGCGAACGCGCCCCGCCCGTGAGAGCCCACGACGAGCAGCGCCGCACCGGCGCCGGCCTCTTCGAGCGCGGTCGCCGGGTCGCCCTCGAGGGCGTCGCCGGTCACGGCGAGGTCGGGGTGGGCGGCCGCGACCCGCTGCACCACCGCGTCGACGTTCGCGGTCGCGATCGCCGCGAGATCGGTGAGGTAGAGGTCGGGGTACAGCCCGAAATCGCCGGGCACGGCGACCGGTGTCCACGCCGACACGACGCGCAGCGGTTCGCCGAGCCGCGCGGCCTCGGCGGCGGCGAACGTGATCGCGGCGTCCGAGACATCCGAGCCGTCGACACCGACGACGACACCCGATCCGGAGGCGTCGGCGGCGGGAACGACCACGACGGGGGAGTGCGCGGCGGCGGCGATGCGCGCCCCGTGCAGTCCGCGCCGACCGGATCCCCGCGACTCGCCGCCGATCACGACCAGCTCGGCATGAGCGGATGCCTCCACCAGCGCGGCGACCGGATTGCCATGGTCGACGCGCGTCGACACGGCGACCCCGCGGTCGCCGAGACGTGCCGCCTCGGCGGCGACGGCGTCGGTCGCGTGGGCGAGGGCGGCGTCCAGCACCTGCTCCTCGCCGACCGCGCCCACGGCGCCGCCGACGATCGCGAGCAGCTCGACCGCTGCGCCCGTCGCCGCCGCTCGGGCCACCGCCCAGTCGCCGGCATGTCCCGACACCGTCGCATCGACGAATCCCACCACGATCGCACCAGTCATGGCCGCCCCTTCGCTCGTGCCCTCAGCGTATCCCCGGCACCGGCGGCAGGCGAGGTCGATGACCGGGTAAACCCCGGCGCGAGCGGCCCCCGTGTGTCGGGCGATCGCAGCGTCCCCGGGCGCCCGCCGGGGATCACTCGATAGAGTCGCCAGGTGAGCACTCCGCCGCACGACGGCTCCGACGCGCCAGATCCGGTCGACGCGCCCGACGCCGCGCACCCGACACCGATCGTTCGCGCGCCGAAGCCCCCGCGTCATCCCGCGTCCCACCCGGCACGACGTCTGCAGGAAGCCGCGGGGTCGGCGCCGGCCGCGGAGAGCGCCCCCGCGGATGCCCCCTCCGCCTCCGCCGACGCCGCGACCAACGAGGACGCTCGGCGCATCGTCGCGAACCGCGACGCCTATGTGCTGCGCGTCGACACCGCTGCCGTGCCGGTCACCGGCCCGGCCGTCGACGACAGCGCATCGATCCGTTCCGGCGACGCCGTGGAATCGGCGCCGGAGCACGCCCTCGTGTCCGACGCCGCTGCGCCGGACGCACCTGCCCCGAACGCACCTGCCCCGAACGCTGCTGCGCCGGACGCTGCGTCGGTGAACGCCTCTGCATCGCATGCCCCCGCCGCCGCTCCGCGCGGTCGCCGTGCCCCGCGCCGGACGCGCGCGCCCCGTGCTCTCCGCACGCGACGTCAGAAGTGGATCCGCGGCCTGATCATCGCCGCCATCGCGCTCGTCGTGGTCGTCGTGCTCTCGGGCCTCGCGATCGCCGGCATCGCCGTCAACACCCTGGTGAACACCGTGTCTGCACAGCCGCCCCGCGTGGGCACCACGATCGTCGCTCCCGACGAGTCCAAGGCGGCCAAGGCCGCCGCCGCCGAGACGCCCGGCTCGGCCGAACAGGCGGCAGCCGCCTACCTCGCCGCCCAGCCCACCGCCTACTGGCTCACCCCCGAACAGGATCCGATCGGCGAGGTCTACGACCGTGTCGCCCACCTCGCCACCGAGGCCCGCGCACAGAAGGCGTCCCTCGCCGTCGTCGTCTACGGGCTCCCGGGCCGTGACTGCGGAAACCACTCCGCCGGCGGTCTCGACGAAGCCGACTACGTCACCTGGACGACCCAGATCGGTCAGGCGCTCGCCGCGGCATCCGACCTGCGAAAGATCGTCATCCTCGAACCCGACAGCCTCGCGCTCGCGCCGCAATGCGGCAACCTCAGCGACCGCGACACCCAACTGCGCGGGGCGGTCGACGTGATCGCGGGCACCAACACCTGGATCTACCTCGACGGCGGACATTCGTCGTGGCTTCCGGCGGCGCAGATGGCCGACCTGATCAAGAGCGTCGGCGTGCTCGACAAGGTGCGCGGGTTCGCGACGAACGTGTCGAACTTCAACACCACCCAGAACGAGTTCAGCTACGCCCATGCCGTCGCCGCCGCCCTCGGGACCGGTCACGCGATCGTCGACACCTCGCGCAACGGCGCCGGACCCACGAGCGACAACCAGTGGTGCAACCCGGCAGGTCGCCTCGTCGGCGACAAGGGCGGCACGTACGGCGACGACGTCGTCGACACCAACCTGTGGATCAAGCCGCCCGGCGAGAGCGACGGCACGTGCAACGGCGGACCCGACGCGGGTGTCTGGTGGCCTGCGGGCGCGGTCGCGCTCACACAGGGCCTGGTGAAATGACGCACGCCGTGTTGCCGGACCCACGCTCCGGCTTCTCAGGGCTGTAACAGAACTATGGAACAATGACGAAGCGCTCGGGGGCCCGCGGGGTGACCGACGCGTGTCCCTCCGGTTCCTCCACGAGAAGGCCACCTGAATGAGCACACCTGAAGGCGGGCAGAAGACCGCCGTCATCGTCGAGGACGACCCCGACGTCCGCCACCTCCTCGTCGAAGTGCTCGAGGCCGCGGGATTCTCGACGGTCTCCGTCGGAAACGGCATCGACGGTGTGCGTGCAGTGCTGGCCTACCAGCCCCTCATCACGACGCTCGACGTGAACATGCCGGGCATCGACGGGTTCGAGGCGGCCCGTCGTATCCGCGAGAAGAGCAACTCCTACATCATCATGCTCACCGGCCTCGCCGACGAGGCCGACGTGGTGCTCGGCCTCGGCGCCGGCGCCGACGAGTACATCGTCAAGCCGTTCCGCCCGCGCGAGTTCCGTGCGCGCATCGAGGCGCTCCTGCGCCGACCGCGCCCCGACGGTGCGACGCCCCCGGCGACCCGGCAGGAGAGCGTCGGCCCGTCGTTCCCCGGCGCCCGGCCCGCGGCATCCGCCTTCCCGACCCCGCCCGGCGCACCCGAAGGCGACCTGCCCCCGGCCTCGTGGGCGACGCCCGCCGCCCCGGCGGCCCCCGCCGCCCCGGCCTACGTCGAGCCGCAGCCGGTGGCTCCGGCCTACGTCGAGCCCCAGCCGGCCGCGCCGGTCTACGTCGAGCCCCAACCGGTCGACGCGCCGCCCTACGCCGAACCGCAGCCCTACCCGGCGGAGCCCCCGGCATATCCCGTCGTCGTGCCGGCGGCACCGCCCGCGCAGGCGATCGTCCCCGTCTACCCTTCGCAGGAGCTCGCCCGTCCGGGGATGCCCGCGCCGGGCGGCGGCTACTGGATCACCCACCGCGACCTCCAGCTGAACCCCGAGACGCGCATCGTGCTCATCGGCGGGCAGCAGGTCGAGCTCACCCGCACCGAATTCGACCTGCTCGCGACCCTCCTCGAGTCGAAGCGTCGCGTGCGCAGCAAGGCCGACCTCACCCTCGTGCTGCGCGGCGAGTCGTACGTGACCTCCTACTACGTCGGCGAGGCCGACAAGCGCGCAGTCGAGGCGCACATGACGAACCTGCGCCGCAAGCTCGGCGACAACCCGTCGAACCCCCGCTACATCGAGACCGTCCGCGGCGTCGGCTACCGCCTCACGACCGAGCTGCTCTCACCCTGACGCGCGGAGAAACGCGAGGGGGCGGCATCCGATCGGATGCCGCCCCCTCGCGTTTCTCGGGATGTCAGACCTTGTACCCGTGGTGACGGCGCACGAGCTTGCTGAACATGAGGAGCGTCTGCAGCACGGTGACCACACCGACGATGGGCCATCCGACCCACAGGATCGACGACTGCGCGACCGGGCCGAGGATGCTCCAGATCGCGGCCGACGCGATCAGCACCGCGATCAGGAGGATCGCCGGCACCCAGTAGCCCAGCGAGCCGCCGCCGCGTTCCGCTTTGGCCTGCATGGCCCAGTTGTCGACCTTCTTCTTCGAGAGGAAGCGGCTCCAGGAACGGAGGAAGTGGCCGATGCGCACCCACATGAACATCTCCGCCGGCAAGAACAGCACCGCGAAGAGCACGTCGCGGTTGTCGCAGTACTTCATCGTGCGCGCGATGCGCAGGTTCAGCAGCATGGCGACCACGGGCGGGATGAGCCAGAACGCCGAGAACACGAAAGCGTTGATCGACAGCGACGCGGCGAGCAGCGTGATGAACGCGACGCGCACGAACAGGTTCGTCAGCATGCCGAAGTTCTCGAACCAGCGCAGGCGCAGGTTGGGGTGGAAGGGCTGTCCCTTCGTGTCGCCGCGCTGGCCGGGCCACATCAGCTCGATGGCGCCGTACGTCCACTTCACCTGCTGCGCGTCGTAGCCGCGCAGCGTCGTCATGCCGCCCACGTACGCGCGCGCGTACGGGCTGATCTTGGTCAGGTAGCCGGCGCTCTTGATCTGCAGCGAGAGGAGCGAGTCCTCGACCTCGCTGTCCTTCACCCACGGCGTCGACTGGTGGTTGGCCTTCATCGCGTCGCGGAGGGCGTTCGTCGAGAAGATCGAGAACTGACCGCCCAGCACCGCCATGTTGCGTCCGCGCAGCAGGTTCTGCAGGTTGAAGGCGGCGAACTGAGTGCGCTGACCGGCGATGAGGAACTTCGCCAGCAGGCCCTTGATCGGCCGGTCGTCGATCGTGTAGATCGCCGAGATGCCGCCGATGCGGGAGTCGCCCATCGCCTCGGTCTCGAGGTACTCGACCGCCTTCGGGTGGGCGATCGTGTCGCCGTCGACGCCCAGGAGGAAGTCGCAGCCCTCGACGAGCGAGTAGCCGTAGTTGAGGGCGCCCACCTTCTTGTCGGGGTTCTTGCCGATGTCGTGCACGAACACCTCGGTGAACTGCTCGCCCAGGTCGGTCGTGATCTCGTGGGGTCCGGCGTACTCGGCGGCGATCTTCGCGGTCTGGTCGGTCGTGTTGTTGATCACGACGTGGATGACATCGGGCACGCGCGTCTGCGAGAGGAGACCCTCGATGACGTCGGCGATCGACTCCTCCTCGTTGTACGCCGGGATGACGCAGCCGATCGTGGAGCGGCGCGTCTGGCCGTCCTCGAGCACGGCGGTGAAGTCCTCGGAGAACTGGTCGGCTCCGTACGAGGCGTCGGCCGGGTAGCCCGGTGCCGGTGCGTAGCTGGGCGCGCCGTAGGCGGGTGCTCCGTAGCCGGGGGCCGGAGCGTACCCGGGGGCGGGCGCGTAGCCGGCGCCACCCGGGTAGGGGTAGGTCGGGTCGTAACCGGTCACAGCGGTCGACTGTGGCGCGGGCGTGGGCCGGTACTCAGCCAACGGGACCTCTTTCTCGCGATGGGGGAAGGCACGACTCACGCCGTGTAAAACCCATCATGCCCCGCGATCCGCAAGGTCGGGAGGGCCTGTAGGCACGGAAGTCAGAGACTTTCCGCAAGATTTCCGCAAGACGCCGGGGTGGGGCATCCGCGCTCGCGTTCCTCTGCCGCCGTCTAGGGCGGGCTATTGCTGGAAGATCGCGATCGGAACGGCCTCGTAAACCGACTGCTGGCCGAACGAGGTGTCGGTGTTCGCCTGTCCCTCGACCCACACGTTCATCGTGAACGACAGGGTGAGCCCGTACGTGTCGCCGGGGAGCTGGTGGATCACCGTGTCGGGAACGAGGAACCCGCCCTGGTAGGTGTTCAGCAGCAGGCCCTTGTCGGAGCGGAGCGTGTCGCTCGGCACCATCGTGCGCGGGTCGGCGCTGAATTGGAACGGAGACTGCACCTGTCCGGAGGTCTGCGCGGTCTGCGAGGAGATCGTGATCGATGAGAGGTAGACGCTGCGCTTCTGCGCGAGCACGGCCTTGTCGTCGACGCGCTTGTCGTAGACGTTCACCGCGAACCCGAAGTGCTTGTCGTTGCTCGGCGTCCACTCCTGCGTCTTCTTCGGGTCCTGAGCCCAGACGTTGAGCTCCAGCACCAGGCTGTCGGCGAGGTCCGTGTCGAGCTGCACCGAGCCGTCGCTCGTGAACACCGAGTTGTAGAGCAGTGACGCCGACGGGCTCGAGGAGGGTCCGGCGGTCGGCACGACGGTCGTGGCGCTGCGACCGGACAGCGCGTTGATCGCATCGATGATCTGCGAGCACCCCGTCGCGGAGGCGACCACGATGGCGGAGAGGGCGACCACGACGGCCAGCCGAGTGGAGCGACGCAACGAACGACCCATGACACTCCCTAGCTCTCGGACCGTGGGGATGGGGATCGCGGACTCCCGGGCGAGGAGATCGCAACCACGCTCAGGACGAATCGTGCGGCACCGCCCCGGGCGTCACGAGTATACGCAATGGCCATGGCTACACTCGACCACATGTCCGCTGGGGACGGTGAACCCGATCGCCGCCTGAGGGCGCCTGTCGGCGCGCCTCGGGGCGTGGCTGGTGCGCGGACGCGCTCGATCTGGCAGTCGCAGCTGCTGCTGTGCGCCGTGGTCCTCGTCGTGGTGCTGGTCATGCTGGTCCTGCAGCCGGCCCAGTTCTCGACGGGCACGTTCGCGATCGGCGCGGGCGGGGCCATCGGCCTCACGGTCGTCACGCTGGTGTTCCCCTGGCATCGGGTGGGCCGGCCGATCGTCGTGCTCGTCCCGTTCCTCGACATCCTTGCGATCGGGGTCATGCAGTGGGATGCGGGCTTCGCGCTCGACTTCCTGTGGGCGTTCCCCGTCGTCTGGCTGGGGTCCTTCTTCTCGATCTGGGCGATCATGCTCGGTGTCGGCGGGATCGGCGCGACGATGCTGCTGTCCGCGATGCTCACCGACGCCGACAGTCGCACGATGGTCGCCTACATCGTGGTCTTCCTCTCGCTCGCCTTCCTGGCGCTCGCCACCTCGATCAGCGCACGCCAGACCCGCGCGTTCAAGCAGCTGCTGCGGCGCCAGACCGCGAAGCTGCAGGACTCGCTGCACGGGGTCTCGGCGCAGCGGCGCCGTGTCTCGCAGATGTTCAACGCCCTCGACATCGGGGTGGCGCGTCTGTCGGCGCGCGGCCAGGTGCTCGCCCTCAACGAGACCCTCGTGCGTCTGTACGGACTCGACCCCGAGGACATCGATCAGCCGGGCGCGGCAGTCGAATACGACGAGCAGGGCGGAACGGCCATCCCGCAGAGCCGGCGCCCCCTCACCCGTGCGCGCCGGGGCGAGACCCTCGACGACGAGCGCGTGTGGCTGTTCGACGGCGAGGGCGAATGGCGAGCGCTGAGCGTCTCGACCCGCGTGCTCCCGGCGGGTCTCGACGAGGACACGACGATCCTCTACCTCGTGCACGACGTCACCGCGCTCATCGAGTCGGAGCGCGCGCGGGAGAAGCTCGCCACCGTGGTCTCGCACGAGCTGCGCAACCCCCTTACCGTGATCGCCGGGCACACCGAGCTCGCCCTCGACGACGTCGACGATGCGCCCCAGCTCGCCGAGCATCTGCGCGTCATCTCGGGCGCGGCCACCCGGATGGATGCGCTCATCGCCGAGCTGCTGACCTACGCCCGCGGCGGATTCTCGGCCGAGCCGGTGTGGTCGGCGGTCGACCTGACCGAGCTGCTGCGTCTGTCGCTGGAGTCGTTCGCCCCGACGGCGGAGGCGCGCGGGGTGCGGCTGACCGCCGACATCGAGAGCGGGCTGCTCGTCGACGGCGACGCGTTCCGGCTGCGCCAGGTCATCGACAACGTGCTCAGCAATGCGATCAAGTACACCGGCGCCGACGGGTCGGTGCGGCTCGTGGCGCGCACCGTCGAGCACTCCGCGCTCATCGAGGTCTCGGACACGGGCATGGGCATCGACGCCGACGACCTCGGGCACGTGTTCGAGCCGTATTTCCGTGCCCGCTCCGCGCAGGACAGCGGGGTCGGGGGCACGGGGCTCGGCATGGGGATCGTGCGGGAGATCCTGGTCGCCCATCGCGGCGAGATCGGTCTCGAGAGCACCGTGGGCAAGGGCACGCTGGTGCGCATGCGCATCCCGCTCTCCGACGCCTGGGTGCTCATATGAACGACCCCGTCGCCTACGGACTCGCCGTCGGCCAGGCCACCCTCGCGACGCTCGCCCTCGTGCTGATGACGGGCCTCGGCTACGTGCGTCGTCCCCATCCCGCGACGCTGCAGTGGATGCTCGTCTTCGTCGCGGGAGCGGCGGGCGTCTACCTCGGGATGTACGCCGACAGTGCCGGGGAGGAGTCGCTGCGGCGGCTCTCGCTCGGCATCTCCCTCGGTGCGGGCATCTTCATCTGGTCGGGGCTGCGCTCGTGGCGCGGCGTGCGATCGGACTGGGCCGTGCCCGTGCTCTACGTGGCCCTCGCGGCATCCGTGCTCGCGGTCGTGCCCGACGAGTGGTTCGGCCTCGCGTTCGCCGCCGCCTACGCCGTCTCAGGGGTGTTCGCGCTGCTGAGCATCATCGAGCTTCGCCGCATTCCCGAACGTGCCGATGGGATGCTGCTCCCGCTCGCCCTCATCTCCGGCGCCGTGACCGTCGTCGCCGCAGGCAACCTCGTGCACAGCATCATCGCCCGCCCGCGTGGCCCCGAGGACCTCGGCATCCTGCGGGTGCTCGACAGCGTCGGCGCGATGATCTACATCGTCTGCGCCCTGGTGACGCTGCTGTGGCTCGCGGTCGGGCGCGGGGCCGCGGCATCCGGTGTCCCGACGGGGCTCGCCGCGTTCATCGCCGGCGGCGGCGACAAGCTCGCGCGGGCGGCCGACCGGGGCGAGCGGGCCTGGTCGGTGCTCTCCATCCGCCTCGACGACGTCGACGACCTGCGGATCGCCGCCGGCGGCAGCCTGTTCTGGCGCATCGTCGACACGGTCGAACGCGATGTGCGCGCGAGCATCCCGAGCGAGGCCGACATCGCGGTCTCCTCGCCCGGGCACCTGTACGTGCTGCTGATGCGCCCGCCGATCGCGATCGAGTCGGCGCTCGACGACCTGCGCGCACAGGTGTCGCGTCTCGACACGTCGCGACCGCTCGCCGTGCAGCTGTCGGTCAGTGTCGGATGGTCGAGCGTGGACGTCTCGGGCTACGACATGGAAGCGTTGCTGCGCGACGCCCGCGCGGGTGCCGCACGGGCATCGGCCGACGGCGGCGACCGATGGGTCCGCGTGACGGAACCGGTGGCCTGACTCAGCCCTGCGCGATGGCGACCGAGAGCAGATCGCTGCCCGTCTGCTTCGCGTACTCGCTCGAGGTCGGCGTCGTCTGCACGAGGAAGTCGTAGGTGAACTGGATCTGCACCGAGGTCGCTCCCTGAGGGACCTCGCCGATGGTGAAGGTCTGAGAGTAGCTGTACGGCGAGAGCGCGAGGTAGCCCGGCGGAACCGTCGACGTGTCGGACTGCGGGCTCAGCGCGGGGAACGTCTCGCCGTTCGAGCCCTGCGGGATCGCGGTCATGGTCGCCGACTGCAGATAGACCTTCTGGCCGTCGTTCGGGTCGACGGTCGTGGTCAGCGACAGCGAGATCGGCTTGAGCGCGCCGGCCTTCCAGCGGTCCATCGACAGTGTCGACCAGTAGTTGACGGTGGCCGTCACCGACCCGCTCTTCACCGTGCGCTGCGTCGAGCCGCTCGAGAGGTCGTTGGACACCGGCGTCGGCACGGCCGACGGCGTCGTCATCGTGGGGGAGGGCGTGCTGTTCTGCTGGCCGGCCCACGGTGCGATGCCGCAGCCCGTGAGCCCCGCGGCCAGAGTCAGGGCGATCATCGCCCCGGTCGCACGTCGAGCCGTCGCCTGCACGGTGTCCCCTCTCCGCGACGGTGCTGCCGTCGCGGGGCCAGTCTATGCGGCGCCGCGGCGCGCTCAGCCGTTGTCGAGGTCGCACGCGCCGGCGCACAGCACCCCGGCGAGCTCGCGGAGCGCCCCGAGCCGCTTCAGCTGCTGGCGTTCGGCGTCGGCGCGGGACAGGCCGTCCTCGACCGCCCCGGCGAAGATGCGCCCGCCGGCTCCGCCGGGGTGGATCTGATCGCCCGCGAGAAGGTCGACGTGCGGCGAGATCGCGTCGTACCAGTCGGCGAGCGAGACGCCCGGATGCTGGCGCGCGAACGCGCGCAGCTCGTCGTTGACGCCGGGGATCCATGATCGCGGCGCGAACGCGTTGACGAGCACGACGGCACGGTCGGGTCCGGCGATCCGCACGATCTCGTCGAGGGTGTTCTGGCTGATCGCGCCGTTCGTGCCGAGTCCGATGACGATGTAGGGACGCAGCTGCCCGTCGGCGGCGAGCTGCGAGAGGATGCCCGGCGCGGCGTACATCGAACGGGAGACCTTCGCGTCGACGGAGATGCCGGGGAACGTCGCCATGAGGCTCGGCGCAGAGGCGAGCATCACGCTGTCGCCGATCGCGGTGATCTGACTGCCCGGGATCGGCGGGCTCGTCGCGGCCACGCTCGGGGCGACCGGGGAGACCGTCGCCGCGGCGGGATCGGCGCCCGCGGGTGCGCTCGCGCCGGGCGTCGGGGTGCTCGCGTCGACGGCGGCTTCGCCGGCGGCGACCGCGTCGGCGGCGCTGGAGCGCGTCGGTGCGACGGCGACCGCGGTGGATGTCGCCGACACGAGTGCGACCGTGACCACGACGCCGAGTGCCGCCCCCGCCCGCCGCCACGCGGTGCCCCTCAGCGCGCGGCCCCATTCGCGGATGCTCGCGCGGAATCCGTCGCGACGCACCGGCGTATCGACCAGGCGCAGGGAGAGGTCGGCGGCGACGAGGGTGAACACGAGCGCGGCGACACTGAGCTGCCACGGCATGCTCGCGTCGGCGCCGCCCGTGCCCGAACGCGCGAGCGACGCCGTCAGCAGCACCATGATCGGCCAGTGCCAGAGATAGATCGCGTACGACCGCACGCCGATCCAGCGCAGCGGCGGGATGTCGAGGGCGCGTCCGAGCACGGCACCCGGCCACGTGCACGCGAGGATCACGACACCCGTCAGCGCGCTCGCGGCGATGAGAACCCCGGGGAAGGTCCATGCCGTGGCGGTCTCCGGCAGCAGCGCCAGCGCGACGAGTGCCGCGGCGGCGGCCGATCCGGCGACGAGAAGGATGCCGCGCGTCGCCCGCCTCCGCACCCACGGCCGCGCCGAGGCGCGCACGGCGGGGAGCGCGAGTGCCAGCGCGGCGCCGAGCAGCAACCCGAACGCGTGGCTGTCGGTGCCGAAGTACGCGCGGGTGATGGCCCCGCCCGTGGCCCCGCCGGTGACGGCGTCGCCCGCTCCGCCGGCCGCATCCCCGGGGGCCGAGGCGACGAGCACCGCCATCCAGACCGCGGATGCCACGGCCGCGGCCATGACGACGGCGATGCCCACACCGCGACGCCCGATCGCGAACCGGCCCGCGCGTCGCCCGATGAGCACGCCGAGCAGCAGCACGAGCGGCCAGAGCACGTAGAACTGCTCCTCGACGGCGAGCGACCACAGGTTGCGGAACAGCTCGGGGGCCGTCTGCGCGAAGTAGTCGCCTCCCGCGGCGACGGCGAGCCAGTTGTAGCTGAACGTCGCCGCCCCGAGCACCTGGCGACCGAGGTCGGTGAGGATGTCGCCCCCCACCGCCAGTGCGATGCTCGCGCACACCACGACGACCAGCACGAGCGCGGGCAGCAGGCGGCGGGCGCGACGGCGCCAGAACCCTGCGAGCGAGATGCGGCCCGTGGCATCCTTCTCTCTCGTCAGGAGCGACGTGATGAGGAAGCCGCTGATGACGAAGAAGACGTCGACGCCCAGGAAGCCGCCGACGAACGGCCCGCCCGGGAACACGTGATAGGCGACGACCAGCGCGACCGCGAGGGCGCGCATGCCGTCGAGACCGTCGAAACGGCCTGCGGGGGTGGGGCGAGGTGTGACAGACATCAGGAGTGGGGTTCCGGGGGTCGGCCACCGAGTCTACGTCGGCGGTGCGACGGGGTTCGAGCGTCGGCGTGTCGGCCCGAGCGGGCGCCGGGGCGTGTCTGCGGGCGCTCGTTAGGATTTCGGCGTGCGCATCCGTTTCGATCTCGCCTACGACGGCGCTGACTTCTCGGGCTGGGCGCGCCAGCCGGGTCTGCGCACGGTGCAGGGCGTACTCGAGGGTGCCGTCGCGCGCGTGCTCGGCGGCGAGCCGCGCCTCGTGGTCGCGGGACGCACCGACGCGGGCGTGCACGCGAGCGGACAGGTCGCGCACCTCGACCTCGACGAGATCCAGCACCGCCGGCTCGACGCCGGGCGGGGCGATGTCGACCAGCTCGCCCGCAAGATCACCGGCGTGCTCGGACGTTCCCCCGATGTCGTCGTGCACCGCACCTCGATCGCCCCCGACGGCTTCGACGCCCGCTTCTCGGCCGTGTGGCGTCGCTACACGTACCGCGTGGCCGACGAGGTCACCGGCTACGACCCGCTCGAGCGCACGCGCACCACCTTCGTGCGGGCACGCCTCGACGAGCAGGCGATGGATGCCGCGGCCCGCGCCCTCATCGGGCTCCACGACTTCGCCGCCTACTGCAAGCCGCGCGAGGAGGCCACGACGATCCGCACGCTGCTCGACTACTCGTGGCGGCGCGACGAGACCGGCACGCTCGTCGCGCACGTGCGCGCAGACGCCTTCTGTCACAGCATGGTGCGCGCCCTCGTCGGCGCCTGCGTCGCGGTAGGGCAGGGGCGCCTCGCGCCGGACGACCTCGTGCGGCTGCGAGATGAGGCGGTGCGCACGAGCGCGTTCCCCGTGCTGGCTGCCCACGGGCTCACCCTCGCCGAGGTCGGCTACCCCGCCGAGGACCTGCTCGCCGCGCGCGCCGACCAGACGCGTGCCCGCCGCGAGCTCGACGGAGCGCGTCCTTCGGCGACGCATGAGCGAACCCTGTGAGATCCACCGTGCGCCCGGCGCCGCGCCGGCACCGGCCTATCGTGGAAGCACGATGAAGGTCATCTCCTACAACCTGCGCAAGCACCGGGCCGCCGGCGAGCTCATCCACCGCGTCGCGGAGCACGACCCCGACGTGCTGTGCCTGCAGGAGGCGGACACCACCGACATCCCCGATCGCCTCGGCGGCCTCGTGCTCGCCGACGCCACCCAGCGCAACCGGCTGGGTCTCGCGGTCTACTTCCGCGAGAGCACGTTCCGGCTGCAGGAGGTGCGCGCCATCTCGCTGAAGAAGTCGCTGCACGACATGGTGCTCAAGCCCGCCGAAGAGCGGATGCTGGGGGTGCGCCTGCGGGACATCGACCACAACAGCGAGCTGCTCGTCGCCTCGTTCCACGCCGCCCCCCTCACGGCGCTGAACTCGCTGCGACGCCATCAGATCCGCACGGCGCTCGCCGAGCTCGCCGACCTCGGCCCGGGACTGCCGACGCTCATGGTCGGCGACTACAACTACCCCGTCTTCAAGGAGAAGCTGGGCGAGCGCGTGCGCGACCAGGGCTACGAGCTGAGCCTCAGCGACTCCCGCACCTACACGCGCTACCGGTTCTTCCGCGGCCACTACGACTTCGCCACCTCGTCGGGGTTCACGATCGCCGACATCCGCACCCTCCCGCAGGGGCTCAGCGATCACCTCCCGATCCTCGTGACCGCCCAGCCCGACCCGGCGCGCATCGCCGCCTGAGTCGCGGCGCCCGTCGCCGCGTCACCGCGGGTGGGCGCCGGCGTCAGGAGTGCGGGTCAGGCTGCGGCATCCACGGCGCTCGGCGTCGCCGCGCGCGGGAGGCGAGCCGCGTCGGTGAAGCGGGCCCGGGCGATGACGACCGCGGCGACGACCATGAGCAGCGCCCCCAGCCAGTAGGGCGCCGCGTGGCTCACGACGGCGTAGAGGGCGCCGGCGAGGAGCGGCGCCACCGTGCTCATGGCGGCGTTGAGCGACTGCGTCGCGCCGCCCAGCCAGCCTTGCTCGTCGCCGCCGACGGCGTTGGACATCGCGCCGTCCATCGCGGCCTGCGCGGCACCCTGACCCGCGGCGAGCAGGAGCGATCCGGCGATGAACACCCACGGCTGGGCGAGCACCGAGGCGACGAGCGCGAGGGCCGCGAGTCCCAGCGCCTGGCCGATGATGCCGCTGACGATGACCGCGCGCTCGCCCATGCGGGGGAGCAGCACTCCGAGCAGGGCGCCCTGCACGATGATGTCGATGATGCCGACCGCGGCGATGAGCAGGCCGATCGCGGTCGGACCCCAGCCGATGGAGTCGTAGGCCATCACGCTGAAGTTGTTCACGAACATGCCGAACGGCAGCGCGAGCAGCGCGAAGCCGATCATGAGGCCGCGCAGCTCGCGGCGGCCGAAGGCCTCGCGGAACACGGCGAACGGGTGGAGGTCGGCGACGCGGATCGAGGCGATGCGGTTCTCGGGGCGCAGGCTCTCGGGCAGCAGGAAGATGCTCAGCAGCGCGATCACGAACGACACCGCGGCGGTGAGGAAGACGGGCAGCTCGACGCTGATCGCGGCGAGCAGGCCGCCGACCGCCGGCCCCACCATCGTGCCGATGCCGGAGAGGGCGCCGAGCAGGCCGAAGCGCTGGGCGCGCTTCTCGGGCGGGGTGATGTCGGCGAGGTACGCGAACAGAGCGGGCAGGTCTCCGGCGGTGGCGCCCTGGATGACGCGGGCCAACAGCAGCACCCAGAGAGCGCCGCCGATGCCGAACAGCGTCATGCTGACGGCCGCGCCGAGCGCGGCGACGATGATGACGGGTCGGCGACCGAAGCGGTCGGACAGGCGACCGAGGAAGGGTGCGATGAGGAAGGCGCAGAGGCCGTTGACGGCTTCGAGCACGCCCACCCACACGGCGAGGTCGCTCTCGTTGGACACGTAGCGCAGGACGACGAAGGGGAGCACGGGGAGGACGACGGTCATGCCGGCGGTGGTCAGCATCGTCAGGACGATGAGCATGATCCAGGCGCGGCGGTCGCTGCGCGGGCTGGTCGAGGAGGAGGTCATGCGATAACTGTATCGATACCAGTTTTGTTGTCAATACAGTTTCGAACCCGATCTGGTTAGACTGGTGGCATGAGCACGTCTGAGCAGCCGGGGCGGCGCGAGGGTTCCCCCGCGCCGGAGGGTCGGCAGGAGAGTTCCCCTGCGCCGGACGGCCGTCGCGAAAATTCCCCTGCGCCGGGGGGTCGGCGCGAAAGTTCCCCTGCGCCGGAGGGCCGGCGCGAAAGAAAGAAGCGCGCGACGCGCAAGCTGATCTCCGACACCGCCACCATGCTGTTCCTCGAGCGCGGGTTCGCGAACGTCAGCATCCGCGAAGTGGCCGATGCCGCGGATGTCTCGCCGACGACGGTGTTCGCGCACTTCCCGCAGAAGGAGGCGCTCGTCTTCGACGAGGACGACGAGCAGCGCGACAAGCTCATCGCCTCGGTGCGGGACCGAGGCCCCGGCGTGTCCGTCCACACGGCGCTGCACGACTTCTACCTCGCGGAGATCGCGGCGAACGTCGTCGAGCACGGCGATGCGGTGTCGCGCCGGTTCATGGAGTTCCTCAACGCGACCCCCGCTCTGCGCGACTACGCGGCACGCATGTGGCTGCGCCATGAAGACGCACTGGCAGCCGTGATCGCCGCCGACGCGGGCGTCGACGAACCGTCGCCGGAGGTACGCGCCTACTGCAGGTTCGTGCTGCAGATCCAGATCCTCGCGAGCGAGAGCGACGACCCCATCGGCGTCTGCGCGGCGGGCTTCGCCGTGCTCACCGACGGCTGGCGTGCGGTCGAGCGCTCGCTCGGCGCATCGGTGTGAGCATTCAGGCCTCGAGGGCGAGACGGACGAGCAGGTCGATCGCGTCGATCCCCGGGCCCATCTCCGCCGCCGCCCGCTCGTAGGTCGCGCGTGACCGCCCGATGGGGTCGATCACATCGTCCTCGGTGAGATCGACCGGAGGCTCGACCTCACCGCGCGCGGTCGCGAGCCGCGCCAGCATCGCCTCGACACGGCGGGCGGGGACGGAGCCCGCGACGGCCGCCGCGGCGCGCAGGCCGTCGTCGCCCACGGCGGCGGCCAGCCGAGCGAGCTCCCGAGCGGTGAAGCTCGACCGCAGCCGAGAGGGCGCCAGTTCCACGACCGCGCGGCGGTGCTCCCGCGACATCCCGATCACGACGTCCGGGGTGCGCAGGTGCGATTCGGTGAGCCACACTGCCGCGTGCGCCGCGGCGGCCTCCTCGGGCACGCCCGCGGCGACCGCGAGGTCGACGGCCTCAGGGGTCATCGTCGCGCCGGTGCGCGCGCGAACGCCTGCACTGGAGACCACGACGTCCAGCCCCCGCAGCCGCTCGGTGAGCACCAGCTGCGCGTACGGCGAACGGCACACGTTGCCCGTGCACACCACGAGGATCTCGATCACTGCAGCCGCCCCTTCCCGCCGCGATCCGACGCGAGTCTAGCGATGCTGGATGGCGCCCGGTCGCCGCATGACGCCTCCCGACGCGCCGCCACGTGCCGATCCGGCACACCTGTGCGCACGTGCCGATCCGGCACACCTGAGCGCACGTGCCGATCCGGCAAACCTGTGCGATAGTGAGGGGGTACCCCTCCGGGCGCCGCAACTTTGCTCAGGGGGGTCGGCTCACGCATGTCGGGGAGCCTTCGCCGCTCGTCACCCGAGACGGGCGTGCGCCGTACGTGATGACGAGCGACGATGTGTGTCGCGAGCCGTCGCGCCTATTGGGGGGTGTCTCGGTGCGCCTGTTCTCTGTTTTCCGTCGTCGTGTGGTCGCGGTGGCCGCGGCATCCGTCAGTGTCGTCGTGATCGCCGCGGGCCTCGTCGCGATCGCCGCGCCCGCGCAGGCCGCCACCATCAACGCCTCGCAGGGCATCGTCAAGACGGCGATCCTCCCGAGCACGCCGCTCACGCCGGGCACGTCGTTCTCGTATCGGCTCGACTTCAGCTGCGGCACCTCGATCACGGGCGTCACCGGATGTGACACCACGACCATCACCGACCTGCTGCCCGAGTGGATCGACTACGTCGGTGCGAGCTCGTTCCCGGGCACCGCCCCCGGAACCGTCACGACCTCCGCGGTCGGAGACCGCACCCAGGTGGTGCTGGCCTTCACCGCCCCCGTGCAGACTCCGTCGGCGTCGACCGGACTGCCGCTGGGGTCGTACCAGATGGACATCCAGGTGCGGGTGTCGCCGAACGCGCCGTGGACCATCGACGGCACGACGATTCCGAACACCGCGAACATCGCGTCGGCGAACGCCGACCCCAAGTCGAGCACCGCGACCGTCACTCCCGTCGTGCCGCAGACCCCTGCAGCCACGGCGGACAAGTCGTTCTCCCCGACCCAGAACTTCAACACCCCGGGGCTCACGACCACCCTGACGCTCACCGGCACGAACACCACCAACGGCCCCGCCGACAGCCTCGTCGTGCAGGATCCGGCCGGGCCCGGCAACCCGCCGACCGGCGCGACGAGCCCGTTCCACTACCTCGCCTTCACCGGGTTCGGCGCGATGACCCTGCCCGCGGGCGCGACCGGCGTCACCGCCGAGGTCTACTCGTCGCTGGACAGCCAGTGGCACACCGTCTACACCGGCGCCGGTCCGCCGGTCTACCCGACCACCGGTGCGCCCGATCCGGCGGACGTCTACGGTGTGCGCTTCACCTACACCGGCGCGACTGGGGCCGCCATCGAGCGCGGCGCTGCGGGAGTCGCCGCGATCGCCCTCGCCCAGCGCGCGAACGTCGCGGGCCTGCCGGCGACGACCGTGAGCAACAGCATCACCGCGAGCGCGACGCTCGGCACGCTCACGGCGAACTCGCCGCTCGTGAGCAAGAACTACCAGATCGTCCCCTACGGACTGCAGGTGACGGCGGCGAAGACCTTCGACGCCGACCAGGTCAAGGCCGGCGACCCGACCACGGTGCGCCTCGGCGCGACGAACGCGGGGACCGTCGGGCTCCGCTCCCTGTCGATCACCGAGCCGGGCGCCGCGACGACGAGCCCGAACCCGCTCGCCGACGAGCTCACCTTCGCGGGCTTCGGGCAGGTCGGCACGAGCACGACGGGTGTGCAGTGGCCCGACGGCGCCACCTCGGCGACCATCGTCTACACGTATTCCGACAACACGACCTCGGCGCCCCTCTCGACCACGACGGCCGACACGATCCCCGCCCCCGATGTCGCGACGCGCGTCGTCGGCTTCACGGTCACCTTCTCCTCCACGGCCACCGGCGGGATCGTCCCCGGCGCCGAGGCGAAGCTGCCGTTCATCGCGAACACCTCGCGTCCCACGCCGCTTCCCGACCGCACCGACGTGGTCAATGCCGTCGATGTGACCGGTGTCGCCGTCGACGACCCCTCTCGCACGGCGACGGCCCACGCGCAGGACACGCTCTCGATCTACGGTGACCGTCTCGGCGTGACCGTCGCGAAGACGATCACGCCGTGTCAGGGATACCTCACCGCCGGCCAGCAGTTCATCGCGCAGATTCCCGCGACGGTCGCCGGATTCCCGGCGACGACGGTGAACCCCACCCAGGTCGTCGTGACCGACTCCGACGCGCTGTCGGCCGACTGGTGGGACCTGTATGACGCCACCCAGCTCACGCAGCTCGGCATCCCCGGGAACGCCAGCCTCACCGTGCAGTACCAGACTGCGCCGGGCGTGTGGACGAACCTGCCGGGAGCGATCGGCCTGACCGCTCCGCCGCAGTACCGCACGATCGACATCCCCTCCTCACTGTCGGGGTCTATCACCGGGCTCCGCTTCGTCTACGACGCGCTGAGTGGGCAGAGCTTCGCCCCGGGTTCGACCTTCCAGCCGAACATCACCTTCACCACTCGGGCCGTGACCCGGTCCAGCTCGACCCCGATCGGGTCGGTGCCGACCAATGCGACCATCCCCGGACCGGGATCGGGCACGACCGACGTCGTGCAGCGCGCGAACTGCGGATCGGCGGATGCCTCGGCGACGAGCCCCGCGCTCTCGGCGACGACGGTGAACACCTCGCCGTGCGCCGTCGTGAACCTGGTTCCGCTCGGGGGAGGGAGCGGAACAGGCCCCGACCTCGTCGACAAGTCGCTCAACCCGATCGCGCTGACGGAGCGTACGCAGGCCACCGCGACGGGAACCCTCAACTGGTCGACGGGGGGGCTGACCGGCATCGCCCAGCAGTACGTCACCGAGATCGGCGCGGCCGGTGGGCCCGCGACCTCGGCGTCGCTCGGCACCTCGTTCTTCAACACGTTCGATCTCACCCGGATCGCGCCGATCACGAAGACCTCCGACCCGGCCATCGCCTACGACACGCTCGCCGCCGTGGAGCTGTTCAACGGCCAGACGGGGGTGTGGACTCCCGTCACGATCTCCGGCGCGACCTCGTGGGACGGCCCCACGTCGGGTTCGACGGTCTTCCCCGGGTACACGCTGAGTGCGAGTGAGCGTTCCACCACGACGGGCGTGCGCTTCCTGTTCGAGGAGAGCCCGAACCGGGCGTCTGTGCTCACGCCGGGCTCGCTCACCCAGCCTGCGGTGGGCAGCGGGGTGACGGCGACACAGAACCGGCGCCCGATCACGCTGACCTTCCAGCTGCGCGACGTGCTGCGCTCCGACGGCACGACGCCGGTGCTCTACAACGACCTGTACAACACGTCGACGCCCGGCCAGATCCACAACACGGTGACCTCTGACGCCTGCCTCACCGACTTCGTCGCCGGTGTCTGTGCGGACGGATTCTCGACGACCGATGGTGCGGACATCGCACTGCTGAACGCGACGGCGACGATCACGACGACCAAGACCTGGTCGGGCGGCCCGATCGGCGTGCCGCCGTCGGGAACGCCCGCCGCGGACTACCCGTCCACGCGGGCGACCCTCGACGTCACCAACAACGGCCCGCAGCTGGTGAACTCGATCACCGCGACGGAGCCGTCACCCGGAGTGCTGCCCGGCGACGCCGCCTTCGCGGGCAGCGCGTTCGACGCGTTCACGCTGACGGACATCGCCGGAGTGACCGCACCGCAGGGCGCGACCGCGACCGAGCTGATCCTCACCTACGCCGACGGCACGACCTCGTCCCCGTACACGATCGCGCAGGCCACCGCGTTGACCGCCGCCGATCTCGTGAACGTGGTCGGCATCTCCGCCACCAGCACCGGGCGCATCCAGCCGACGACCTCCGGCAACACCAACGGGCGTCTGCGCGTGGTGATCGACCTGCAGCTGCGCGAGACGTACCGTTCCGACCCGGCGACCGCAGTCGCCGCCGGCAGCGTGCCGAACACGCTGATCGGTCAGCTCGCGGACCCGTCGATCGAGACCGCGGGTACCTGCGCGGACTCGCCGGTCGCACCGAGCCCGGCACCGAACACCGTCATCGACTGCGACAGCGCGGCGATGCAGATCACCAACACGCAGACCCGCACCGTGACGGCCGCGAAGAGCTTCGCGCCGGACAGCCAGCAGTACGAGAACGAGTCCGACACGTTCACGATGAACATCGCGGGCACGCCGGGCGGAACAGCTCGCAGCAACCAGGTGCAGCTGACCGACCACTCGCCCGCGTTCTTCAACGCGTACTCGTTCGCCGGTCTCGCCTCCACCTTCGCGATCGCGAGCCCGGCCAACCGGGTCATGGTCGAGGTGCTCACCGGCGGCACCTACGCGGTCGCCCCCGACAACTCCCTGACGCTCACCGGCGGCACCTGGCAGACCGTGGTCGGCACCGCCGGCACCGCGTGGAAGTCCGCCGCGCAGGCGCGCACCGCCCTCCCGGGCGGCACCGCATCGAGCACGGCCACCCTCGCCGGCGGTGGTCTCGTGACCTACGGCGCGATCCAGGGTGTGCGCTTCACGTATCAGCGGGTCGCCGCGGCCTCCGTCAACGACCCGGCAGCCGCCCTGCTGCTGCTCGAGAACCCCGCGACGCCCACGCTGAACGCGGCCGTCTCGATCCAGCGCCGCACGGCGCTCGTCACGGGCGGTCCCGTGCCGACCGATCTGGCGGGCAACAGCCCCGCGCCGGGCACGACCGCCGCGGGCAGCTTCCCGAACAGTGTCGAGGCCCGTGCCAGCGGCGTGCCCGGCAACGGAGTCGACGCGGTCGACACCGCATCGGCGACCATGCACTTCCTGCATCTGCCCACCGAAGCCCGCCTCGTGAAGACCCCGTCCGGCACGATGCAGCCCGCCACCACCTTCACGGTGGGACTGGCGACCACGAACAACGGTCAGTATCCGATCATCGACCCCGTCATCACCGACACGCTGCCGGTGGGAACGGCGGTGGCGGGTGCCCCCGACTACGTGTTCCCCGCGGGCGTCGATCCGACCGACGCGTCGTCCTACACCTTCGCCCGCACGGGCGGCACCGCCCCCGGCGCGCCGTACACGTCGGTGCCGGTGGATCCGTCGCAGGTCACCGTGCACGTGACGTACTCGACGGGTTCGACGCCGGAGCCGATCGCGATCCGCTTCTCGTTCGCGTCCGGCACCGCGCTGGGCCTCGGCGAGACGTACACGATCAGCTTCCCGATGCGCCTGCGCCCGGGTCTGCTCGCCGGCCAGGTCATCACGAACACCTACTCGCTCGACGGCCAGCGCCAGTTCGACCAGTGCAACCTGACCGGTCCGCCCAGCGACACCTGCTCGACGTCGGCCGCCGTCAGCGTGCTGCCGCTCGCGAACCTCGGGATGTATCAAGAGGTTCGTGCCGATGACGCGAGCCTCGGCGTGACCTCGTCGAACTCCACGCCCTGCTCGAGCGCCGACGCGACCAGCGACGGCTTCTACTCCGGGCACTGTGCGCCGATCACCAAGCCCGGAGCCGTGAACACCTGGCGCGGGCAGTACACGAACCAGGGCACCTACTCGCTCGACACCGTCTCGAGCATCCTGTATCTGCCCAACCCCGGCGCGAGCGGCATCACGCTGCCGTCCGCGACGACCGAATGGCACCCGACTCTGAGCGCACTGCCGACCCTGCAGGCCGCGGTCGCGCCGGGCGCGACGGCGAGCTACTACTACTCGAGCGTGACGCCCGGCACCGCGCTCTGCGACGACGTGCTCAACCCGGGGGGCAGCTGCCCGCCGGGGTACTGGAAGCCGCTCGACTCGTCGGTCGACCTCAGCACGGTGACGGCGATCTACGCGGTCGTCGACTTCGCCGGCGGCGGACACGCGCTGCGACCGGGGGAGACGTTCACCCTCAGCTTCCCGACGGATGCCCCGCCGGCAGCGGTCAACAGCGGCACCAACCCCATCGCCTGGAACTCGGCGATGACCGGCGCCACCTACACCGCGGGTGGCTCCTCGGTCACGCTGCTGCCGTTCGAGGTGCCTGTCGTCGGCGCGGCGCTCGCCTCGGGAAGCATCACGATCGAGAAGACCGTCACGGGTGATGCCGCGGGGGAGTCGTGGGTGCCCACGACCTTCTCCGGCTCGCTGCAGTGCACATCGAACGGCGTGAGCGTCGCCTCGGCGTCGCTACCGACGGTGCCGGCTCTGACCGCCAACGTTCCGGTCACCGTCGGCGGGCTCCCGTGGGGTGCGGACTGCGCGTTCGTCGAGTCGAACTCGGGGGCGGCGTCCTCGGTGAGTCCCGCGTCGATCACCGCTGTCTCCGGCACGACGCCCCTGCAGCTGCAGACAGTGACGAACGTCTACGACTACGCGAGCCTCACGGTGTCGAAGACCGTCACCGCGAGCACCGGCTTCCCGATCCCCACGGGCTTCGGCTTCTCGGTGGACTGCACCTTCAACGGCGCGAGCGTGCTGAGCACCACCTTCACGCTCGATGACGGCGGATCGCGCACGTTCACGAACCTGCCCGCCCGCGCGCACTGCACCGTGACCGAGACCGACCCGCTCTCGGCGCAGAGCACGGTCACGAGTGTCGACGTCACGAACCCGACGGTCACCCCGACCACCGACCAGGCCACGCGCACGGCGGACATCCCCGAGCTGAGCCCGAACGGCACCGGTGGGGCGACCCAGAACGCCGTGTCGTTCGAGAACCTCTACGACGTCGCC
>NZ_MEGA01000006.1:0-41849 GCF_001725695.1 Microbacterium sp. SCN 71-21 | reverse complement strand
CCACGGATGCCACCTGCAGCACCGTGTCGATGAGCGTCTCCCACCACGGCATGGGCGTGCCGGCGACGCCCTCCTCGACGCTGGCGATGCGGCGACCGAGTCGTCGCACCAGGTACCAGCCGGTTCCGGCAATCACTCCCGCCGCGGTGACGCTCACAAGCGGCAGCCACCACACGGCCGGATATGCAAGTCCGTCGAGGAACGGCCCCTCCTCGTGGCCCCACACCACATGCTCGATCACGTGGAGGATCGACACCAGCAGCAGCACCGCGAGCCCCGTGGCCACCCCGACCACGAGGGTCGCAAGCCCCAGTCGCAGCAGCGTGAGCAGTGCCGGCAGACGTCGCGCGGGCAGGGCGCGGGCGGCGGATGTCACGCCGTCACGTTAGCGCACCCGGCGACGCGTGCCCGGCGCTCAGGGGGTCGGCCGCATGCGCAGGTGGGTGACGCCGCCGTCGACGTCGAGCGCCGTGCCGGTCGTCGACCCGGATGCCGGGTGGGCGAGGTAGAGGATCGCCGCCGCGACCTCGGCGGGCGTGACCATGCGACCGGTGGCCTGGCGTGCGTCGAGGGCGGCCCGCTCGGCGACGGGGTCGGGGAAGTTCTGCAGCATCCGATCGACAAACGGCGTGGCGACGGTGCCGGGGCACACGCAGTTGACGCGCACCCCCTCGCGGACGTGGTCGGTCGCCATCGCCAGGGTGAGCGCGTACACCGCGCCTTTCGAAGCGCTGTAGAGCGCGCGCTGAGGCAGGCCGTTGCGCGCGGCGATCGAGCACACGTTCACGATCGCCGCGCGCTCCGAGCGCCGCAGCCACGGCAGCGCGGCGGCCGACGCGCGCGCCATGCCGATGACGTTCACGTCGAGCACGCGCGCCCATTCGTCGTCGTCGTTCTCCTCGACCGTGCCGATCGCGCTGATCCCCGCGTTGTTCACGAGCACGTCCACTCCGCCGAGCGTCGTGGCGAGCGCATCGATGGCCGCGGCGACCGATGTCCGCGAGCGCAGGTCGGCGGATGCGCCGATCGCCGCGCCCGGCAGGTCGTCGACGGCGAGGTCGAGCACGCCGACCATGGCGCCGGCGTCCTGCAGGGCCTCGACGGTGGCGCGTCCGATGCCCGAGGCGCCGCCGGTGACGATCGCGCGCACACCCCGCCAGGCGCCGGCGCTCATGCCGCCACGCACAGCTGGCGCGCCGTGCCCAGACCGTCGATGCTGAGCTCGACCCGATCGCCGGGGGCCAGGTAGACCGGGGTCGGCATGCCCAGTGCCACCCCCGCCGGGGTGCCCGTGTTCACGACGTCACCCGGCCGCAGCACCATGAACTGCGAGAGGTAGCGCACCACCTCGAGCACGCCGAAGATCATCGTCGAGGTCGACCCGTTCTGGCGCTGCTCTCCGTTGACCGACAGCCGCATCCCGAGGTCCTGCGGGTCCGCTACCTCATCGGCGGGCACCAGCCACGGACCGAGTGGGTTGAAGCTCTCGCAGCTCTTCCCCTTGTCCCACTGTCCCCCGCGCTCGAGCTGGAACTCGCGCTCGGACACGTCGTTCGAGATCGCGTAGCCGGCGATGGATGCCGCCGCCTCCTCGTCGCTCGCGAGGTAACGCGCGGTCGTGCCGATGACGACGGCGAGCTCGACCTCCCAGTCGGTCTTGCGCGACCCGCGGGGGATCAGGACCTCGTCGAACGGGCCGACGACGGTGCCCGGGTCCTTCATGAACACGACGGGCTCCTGCGGGATCGCGGCGCCGGTCTCCTCGGCGTGGTCGCGGTAGTTTAGCCCGATGCACACGACCTTCCCGGGGGTCGCGACCGGGGCTCCGATGCGCGCACCCGTCAGATCGATGCGCTCGAGTCCGCCGCCGCGCGCGGCGTCGCGGGCTCGCCGCAGCCCGTCGGCGGCGAGGAACGCGCCGTCGATGTCGTGCGTGAGCGGGCGCAGGTCGTAGTGCGCCCCCTCGTGCCGGAGCACGGGGATCTCGGCACCGGGCGCCCCGATGCGCATGAACTCGGTCACAGGTCCTCCTTCGCCCGGGCCAGACGCCCAGGGTCGATCCGATAGCACTCGGCGGCCGTACCGCCGAGCAGGCGGGAGCGCTCGTCGGCGCTCCAGGTGTCGCTGGCCCGCTGGATGCCCTCCCAGGTGCGGGCATATCCGCCGGCGATGAGGGAGATCGGCCAGTCGCTGCCGGCCAGCAGCCGGTCCGCGCCGAACAGCTCACGCGCGGCATCCAGCAGGGGGCGGATGTCCCCTGCCGCCCAGTCGGCGGGAGTGACGGCGGGGTACAGTCCGGAGACCTTCGCGTGCACACGGGGGTTCTCCGCGGCCGCGGCGAGCAGGCGCCGCCAGAGCGCGGTGTCGCCGCCGCCTCCCACGGGCGGCTTGCCGAGGTGGTCGATGATCAGCCGCAGGTCGGGATGGCGCTCCCCGAGACGCGGGAGGTGCGCGAGCGCGGCCGGTGACGCCGTCACGTAGTCGAACGCGAGGCCTGCGGCGGCGACCTGCGCGAGACCCGCGGCCACGTCGTCGCGCAGGATCCAGTCCGGATCGTCGCGCTCATGGATGAGCGCGCGCACACCGACGATCCGGTCGTCCTCCCGCAGCCGCTCGAGGGCGCGGGCCGTGGCGGCGGGGGCGTCGAGGGGTACCCAGGCGACGATGGCGACAACGGCCGGATCGGCATCCGCGGCCCGCTGCATGTGGGCGGTGTCGCGCGCGTCGTCCGCGGCCTGCACGAGCACGACCCCGGCGACGCCGGCGGCACGGCGGTCGGCCGCGACATCCGCCATCGTGAAGTCCCGGTAGAGCACGCCCGCCGCGGGGGTCAGCCAGTCGTAGTCGGCGACGGTGCGCGTCCAGATGTGCTGGTGGGCGTCGATGATCACGGCGCCACCGTGTCGATCGCGTCGTCGGCGACGAGGAGGCCGGTGGCGCGCAGGTCGTCCCAGAGCGCGACGGGGATGCGTGCGGCGAGACGGTCGAGGGTCGAGTCGACCTGATCGGCCGTGCGCATGCCGACGACGACCGACGCGGTCGCGGGGTGCCGCAGCGGGAACTGCACGGCCGCCTCCGGGAGGCGCACGCCGTGACGCTCGCACACCTCGGCGATGCGGGTGACGCGCTCGATGAGAGACTCCGGCGCGGGCAGGTAGTCGTAGGTGAGGCCGGCGGCGGGGCGATCGGCGCTGAGCAGACCGGAGTTGTAGACCGCCGCGGCGATCACGGCGACACCCCGATCGAGCGCGGCGGGCAGGAGGTCCTCGGCGGCCCCCTGCTCCAGCAGGGTGTAGCGCCCGGCGAGCATGACGACGTCGACATCGCACTCGCGGACGAACCGCGCGAGCATCGCCGACTGGTTCATCCCGGCGCCGATCGCCCTCGTCACGCCCTGGTCGCGCAGCTCGATGAGGGTGTCCACGCCCGTCGTCGAGGCGGCCTCCCACTCGTGGTCGGGGTCGTGCAGATAGAGGATGTCGACGCGGTCGAGACCGAGCCGGGCGAGGCTCTCGTCGACCGAGCGCAGGATCGCGTCGCGGCTGAAGTCGAAGACGCGTCGGTGGGTGGCGGGCACGACGAACCCGTCGTCGGTGCCGTGGGGAGGCTCGTTCGGCTCGAGCAGCCGGCCCACCTTGGTGGAGATGACGTACTCGTCGCGCGGACGGGCGGCGAGGGCGGCGCCGAGGCGACGTTCGGAGAGGCCGAGTCCGTAGTGCGGCGCGGTGTCGAAGTACCGGATGCCGCGGCGCCAGGCCTCCTCGACCGCGCCCGCCGCCTCGTCGTCGGTCGTCACGCGGCCGAGGTTTCCCAGCTGCGCGGCGCCGAATCCGACGTCGGTGAGCCGGACGCCACGGGGCGAGGGTCGGGTGCTCATCATCAAGCCTCTCTCTTCCCTACAGTTCTAACATGTGATGTATGCTCTTTCCAGCACGACTCGTGCAGGAGCTTCTCGATCAAGGACGACATGAAGATCACCGGATACCGCGTGCTGCGCACCCACCGAGACTGGGGCCGCCCCATCGGCGACGTCAATGGGCACATCGCCTCGGGCATCACCGACGTGCCCGTCGTGCTGCTCGAGACCGACGCTGGGCTCACCGGAATCGGCACCGGCTCCGACCACGATCTCGATCGGCTCTTCCCCGCCCTCGAGGGCGAGGACCCCCGGGCCGTCGGCGCGCTCTACGACCGCATGCTCGCCCGCGTGTTCAAGGACGGTCACGGCGGGGCGACCTTCGGCGGGATCGGCACCTTCGACATGGCACTGTGGGACCTCAAGGCGAAGGCCGCCGGGGAGCCGCTGTGGCGCCTCATCGGCGGACGCGACCGCTTCGTCGCCGGCTATGCGTCCGGCCTCGACATCGCCCTCGACGACGAGTCCCTCGCGACGTTCTACTCGGCCATGGCCGATCGCGGCTTCACGAGCGGAAAGCTCAAGGGCGGGCGTGACGCGGATGTCGACATCCGGCGCCTCGGCATCGTCTCCGACGCCCTGCGCCGCAACACCTCGCGGCCCGCGCTCATGCTCGACGCGAACGAGTCGTGGAACCTCAAGCAGGCCGTGCGCTATGTCAGCGCGGTCGAGGAGCACCACGACCTGACCTGGATCGAAGAGCCGCTGCGCCGGTGGGATGCCGCGGGCCACGCCCGCCTCACGCGGTCGATCCGCGCGGCTGTGGCGACCGGCGAGAACCTGACCGGACTCGAGCAGTACCGTGCGCTGTTCGACCACGGCGCCGTCGACATCGTGCAGTCGGGATGCGTCTGGGGCATCACCCACTTCCTGCGCGTCGCCCACGCCGCCCATGCCCGGGACCTGCCGATCAGCCCGGTCGGCCTCACCGCCAACGAGGCGGTGGCGCACGCCGCCGCGGGTGTGCCCAATCATCTCGCCGCCGAGGTGCAGGACCTCGGCATGCCGTTCGGCCTCGCGATCGACCGCGAGATCGCCGACGGCGGGATCGTCCTCGGCGACACCCCCGGACACGGCATCACGGTCGATGAGGACGCCATCGCGACCGAGCGACGCAACGGCAGCTGGACCGTTCCCGAAGGACCCCACGTGCGCTCCCGCCGCACCGGACTGCGTCTCGTCGCCGACGACGCCCCGCACGATCGGGAGGTCTGAGGTGCTGCTCCGTGAGGGACTCCACCGCGTGGTCGCACCCCTCGGCGAGCGCGTCGTCGCGCTCTACCTGCTCGAGGGCCCCGAAGGGATCCTCCTGTGGGACACCGGCGTCGCCGACAGCGTCACGGGCACGCTCCTCCCCTATCTCGCCGACGCCGGAATCGATCCGGCGCGCATCCGCTGGGCGATCAACTCCCACTGCGATTTCGATCACACCGGCGGCAACGCCGCCCTTCGCGAGGCGGTGCCGCACGTCGCCCTGTTCGCCGGCGCCGACGACCTTCCGCTCGTGACCGACCTCGATCGCCTGATCGCCGAGCGCTACGGCGAGTTCCGCGTCTCGGACGGCTTCGACGACCCGGCCGAGACCACCGCCCACATCCGCGCGGTCACGGGCCTCGTCGACGATGTGACGCCTCTCACCGGAGGCGAGACGTTCGACCTCGGCGACCGCCGCATCGTCGTCCTCGCCGCGCCCGGCCACAGCCCCGGTCATCTCGCGCTCTGGGACGATCGCTCGCGTGCGCTCCTCATCTCCGATGCGACACTCGGCACGACGGTGCCCTACGCCGACGGGAGCGCCGCGTTCCCCCCGACCTACCGCGATACCGACGACTACCTGCGCACGCTGACCGGCTTTCGCGCGCACGGGGCAGACCTGCTCCTCACGGCGCACTACCCGCTCTACGAAGGCACCGAGGTCGAAGGGTTCCTGGCGGCATCCGAGCAGTACGTCGACGTGCTCGACGCGGCGATCTCGCGTGTGCTGAGCACCACCGAGGACCTCACGACCCTCGAGATCGTGCGTCTCATCGCCGCCGAGGTCGGGACGTGGCCGGACGCCGCCGCCGACTACCTCGTCTTCCCGGTGACGGGAAACCTCGAGCGGATGCAGCAGCGCGGGCTCGTGCGGCAGTCCGCCCGCGGCGAGCGCCGCACGTGGCTGCGGAGCGCCGCGTGAGCCGCGTGCGCCTCGGCGCGATCGGTGCCGGATGGTGGGCGACCAGCAACCACTTCCCGATCTTCCAGGCGCGGGAGGACGTCGAGCTCGTGGGCGTCTGCGGTCTGGGCGACGACGTGTTCGCCGTGCGTGACCGGTTCGGCTTCGGCATGGCCACGCACGACATCGACGAGCTGCTCGATGCGGGCCTCGACGCGGTCGTCATCACGACCCCGCACGACCTGCACTACCCCGCGGCGGTCGCCGCCCTCGATCGCGGACTGCACGTGCTGTGCGAGAAGCCGATGACGCTGCACGCCGGGCAAGCCTGGGACCTCGCCCGGCGTGCGGAGACGGCGGGAGTGCACCTGCTCGTCCCCTACGGCTGGAACTACAAGCCGTTCACCGTCGCCGCGAAGCGCCTGCTGGACGAGGGGGCGATCGGGGAGATCCAGTACGCCCTGTGCCACATGGCCTCGCCGACGCGAGGTCTGTTCGGCGGCGACCCGACCCACATGCTCGAGCGCTGGGAGTCGGCCACCGCGCCCCAGCAGAGCACCTGGGCCTCACCCGCGCACGGCGGCGGGTATGCCCACGGTCAGGTCACGCACTCGTCGGCGCTGCTCTTCTGGCTGACCGGGCTGCGCGCCCGGACCGTCGCCGGACGCACGGCGCACGCCGGCTCCGCCGTCGACCTCTTCGACGCGGCGGTGGTGCGGTTCGACAACGGCGCGCTGGCGTCACTCTCGGGTGCGGCGACCCTCGCAGACGGCGATCCGTACCAGGTGGACATCCGGCTCTTCGGCAGCGACGGCGTGCTGATGATCGACGTCGAGCGCGAACGAGTGCGCCTCAGCCGTTACGACGGCGGACACGAGGAGCTCGTTATCCCGCCGGGTGAGGGTGAGTACGAGTGCCTGGTGCCGCCGGCGAGGTTCATCGACCTGATCACCGGAGCGCACACCGACAACAACAGCACGGCGGATGTCGCGGCCCGATCCGTGGAGCTCATCGAGGCGCTCCTGCGCTCATCCGCCGACGACGGACGGGAGGTCCGGATCCATGACTGATCACGACGAACCGCGCGGGGTGCTCTCGGGCTACCGCGTCATCGACTGCTCGATCGCGATGGCGGGGCCGTTCGCCGCCCAGCGCCTCGGCGATCTCGGTGCCGACGTCATCAAGGTCGAGCCGACCGCCGGCGAGTGGCAGCGTTTCGCGTCCGCCGGCGGCGCTCGGGGAAACCGCATCAACGTGTCGTTCCTGTCGCTGAACCGCAACAAGCGCTCTCTCGCGATCGACCTGAAGTCGGTCGAGGGCGCGGCGGCGGTGCGCGCGCTGCTGGCGACCGCCGATGTGTTCCTGCAGAACTACCGTCCGGGAGTGGCGGCCCGCCTGGGCCTCGACTACGAGAGCGTGCGCGCGGTCAATCCGTCGATCGTCTACGTCTCGATCTCGGGCTACGGCGAGACGGGCCCGTACGCGACGCGCCCCGGGCAGGACCTTCTCGTGCAGGCGATGTCGGGGGCGATGCTCTCGGCCGGCCGCGCCGGGGAGCCTCCGTCGCCCGCCGGCCAGTACCTCGCCGATGCGGTCACCGCCTCGACGGCGTTCGAGGGCGTGCTCGCGGCGCTCCTCCACCGTGAGCGCACCGGGGAGGGCCAGTTGGTGACCGTCAACATGCTCGACGCGCTGACGACCCTGCAGATGCAGGAGCTGTCGGTGTTCACGGTCGGCGGTGTGCCCCAGGAGCGTGGCTCCGAGCCGAACGCGCACGTGTACATCCGGGCGCCGTATGGCGTGTTCGCCACGGCCGACGGCTACCTCGCGCTGGGCTTCGCCGACCTGGATACGCTCGGGCGACTGATCGACGAACCGACCTTCGCCGGCATGGATCCCGAGGTCGAGGGCTGGACGCACCGCGATGAGCTCTACCGCCGCACGGCCGACCGCCTGCGCGCGAAGACGACCGACCACTGGCTGGAGACGCTCCTCCCGGCGGGTATCTGGGCAGGACCCGTCTACGGCTATGCCGATCTCGTGGCCGATCCGCAGATCGCCCACAACGGCACGTTCGTCACCTACGACCACCCGACCGAGGGGACGATCAGCGTCCCCGGGTTTCCGTACCGCTTCTCGGCCACACCGCCGCGCATCGACCGCGGTGCCCCGCTCGTCGGGCAGCACACACGCGAGCTGCTCGACGAGCTCGGCCTCGACGCCGACGACCTGCTCGGACGCGGCGTGGTCGCCGAGACCGTGCTGACGCCGGCCGACACGCTGTCATGACGCACTATCGCGGGCTCACCTGGGACCATCCGCGCGGCACCGATGCGCTGCGCGCCGCCGCGGCGGCGTTCTCGGCGGACGGACCCGACACGCTGACATGGGAGGCGCAGCCGCTCGAGGGGTTCGAGTCCGCCCCGATCGAGCGGATCGCGGCGGAGTTCGACCTGGTCGTGCTCGACCACCCCCACCTGGGCGACGCGCGGGCCCATGATGCGCTGCATCCGCTGGACGCGCTGTTCTCGACGGACGAGCTCACCGCATGGTCGGATGCCGCGGTCGGCCCGAGCTTCACCAGCTACGTGCTCGAGGGTCGCCCGTGGGCGCTGCCGCTCGACGCCGCCACCCAGGTGGCGGCGTGGCGGCCTGACGCCCTCGATGCGGCGCCGGCGACCTGGGACGAGGCCGTGGCGCTCGCCTCGCGCACCGCACGCGTCGCGCCGAGCCTGGCAGGCCCGCACGCGTTCCTGAGCTGGTGCTCGATCGCGGTCGGCCTCGGCGAGGAGCCGGCGCGCGGCGACATCCTGCTCTCCCGCGCCACCGGCGCCGAGGCCCTGCGTGTGCTGCGCGCCCTTCACGGCAGCGCACCCGCGGGGACGATCGGGCAGAACCCGATCTCCCTGCTCGAACGTCTGCGCACCGGTGACGACCTCGACTACCTCCCCCTCGTGTACGGCTACGTAACCTACGCCCAGGGCGAGGGGGGCGTGCGGTTCGGCGCCCCACCCACCGCGGGCCCGCGGATCGGATCGACCCTCGGCGGGACCGGCATCGCCATCAGTCGGCGATGCTCGCCGTCCGCGGCGCTCATCGACCACCTGCGCGCACTCATGTCCAGCGACCTGCAGCGCGGCCTCATCCCCGCGCACGCCGGCCAGCCGAGCGCCCGTGCTGCGTGGACCGACGAAGCTGTCGACTCCGCGTCCGGGGGCTTCTACAGCAGCACGCTCACCACGATCGACCAGGCATGGGTGAGGCCGCGATTCGCCGGCTACATCCCCTTCCAGTCGGCGGCATCGGCGCTGCTGCGCGCCGGCGTCACCGACGACATCGAGACCGGGACGGTCCTCCACGAGCTCGAGGAGCTCTTCCACACCGCCCGAGCAGCCGCAGCCACCCCCGAGAGGATGCCCGCATGAGTCCCCTGACCGAGGAGTCGACCTTCGTCTCGCGCATCGCGGAGGTGGTGGTCGAGGTCGAGGACGGCGTCGCCGTGCTCACGATCTCGCGCCCCGAGAAGCTCAACGCCGTCACGCCGGAGATGTCGGCGGAGCTCGAGCGCGCCGCGCACTGGATCAACGACAGCGACCGCGTCCGCGCCGTCGTGCTCACCGGCGCAGGCGAGCGGGCGTTCTGCGCCGGATCCGACATCCGCACGCTCGACGCGTACGCCAGCCCCTGGGCGTTCCGCAACCGCCGCGACTACTGCGACGCCCTGCGAGAGGTGCGCAAGCCCGTCATCGCGGCGGTCAACGGCTACGCCTTCGGGGGCGGCCTCGAGACCGCGTTGACCTGCGACATCCGACTCGCGTCCTCGTCTGCGAGCTTCGCGGCGCCGGAGGTCAAGCTCGGCTGGATCGGCGGCGGCGGGATGTCGCCCCTGCTCGCGGCGGCCGTCGGACCCGGCAACGCCGCAATGATGCTCATGACCGGAGACGCGATCGACGCCGAGACCGCGCTGCGCTGGGGGCTCGTCTCGGAGGTGCTCGCCCCCGACGACCTGCTCCCGCGGGCACGCGGCCTGGCGCAGACGATCGCCGCCCGCCCGCCCATCGCCGTGGAGACCGCGAAGGCGAACCTCGTCGCGGCCGCCGACCTGCCGCGCAGCGGTGCGATGGCGTACGAGCGCGAGATGCAGGCGATCACCTTCGCGACCCGCGATGCCGCAGAGGGTCGCGCGGCGTTCGCCGAGCGACGCGCGGGCGTCTTCGAAGGACGGTGAGCGGGATGACGACGACGTGGCACGGCGGCGCGACCGCCGCCCTCCCGACAGATGCCGCCGACGCCCTGCTGGTCGGACGGGTCTGGGACCCCGCGGCCGAAGGTCCGTCGGTCGTGGCCGTGCGCGGCGACGACGTGATCGACCTCAGCGCGAGCTTCCCGACGATGCGCGCGCTCACCGAGAGCGCCACGCCGGCGGCCGCCGTGCGCGCCGCCTCCGGCCGGCGGCTCGGCTCCGTGGACGCCGTGATCGCGAACACGCCCGTCGAGGCGCGCCACCCGCGGCATCCGTGGCTCCTCTCCCCGATCGACCTGCACGTCGTCAAGGCGGCGGGGGTGACGTTCCCGGTCTCGATGCTCGAGCGCATCATCGAGGAGCGCGCGCACGGCGACCTCGACCTCGCCGCCGACATCCGGGACGAGGTGCTCGGCACGCTCGGCGACGACCTGCAGTCGCTCGTCCCCGGGTCGCCCGAGGCGATGGCGCTCAAGCACCTGCTCGTCGAGCGCGGACTGTGGAGCCAGTACCTCGAGGTGGGCATCGGCCCGGACGCCGAGGTGTTCACCAAGGCTCCCGTGCTCGCGACGGTCGGCGCCGCCACCGATGTGGGAGTGCGCAGCGACTCGGCGTGGAACAACCCGGAGCCCGAGGTGGTGCTGGTCGTGTCCTCGCGCGGAGAGATCGTCGGGGCGACGCTCGGCAACGACGTGAACCTGCGCGACATCGAAGGGCGCAGCGCCCTGCTGCTCGGGCAGGCGAAGGACAACAACGCATCCGCCTCCGTCGGCCCGTTCGTACGCCTGCTCGACGGGCGCTTCACCCTCGACGCGCTGCGTGCGCAGACCGTGACGCTCGAGGTCGTCGGCGCCGACGGGTTCACGATGGTGGCCGAGTCGCCGCTCGCTCTCATCAGCCGCGACCCCGTCGACCTCGTCGCCCAGACGATCGGTCCGAAGCACCGCTATCCCGACGGTTTCGTGCTCTACCTCGGCACGATGTTCGCCCCGGTGCAGGATCGGGACGCCCCCGGGCTCGGATTCACCCACCACCCCGACGACGTCGTGCGCATCGGCTCGCCGGCGCTCGGCACGCTCGTCAACCGCGTGCGCCATGCCGAGACGGTCGAGCCGTGGGCCTTCGGCCTGCACGACCTGTTCGCCTCGCTCGCGCGGCGCGGTCTCCTGACGGACGGAGCATCCCGATGACCCTGACCTCCACCGATCCGCGCACCGGCGTCGCGTCCCCGACGGCCCTCGAGGCCACCTCGGATGCTCAGGTCGACCGCATCGCGACGGCTGCGGCATCCGCCGCCGACGAGCTCAGACGGATGCCCCGGGCCGCCCGGGCAGCGCTGCTGCGTCGCATCGCCGACGAGATCGAGGCCGACCGGGACGCACTCGTCGCGATCGCGGCGGCAGAGACCGGACTCGCTGAGCCGCGTCTGAACGGCGAGCTGACCCGATCGGCGTTCCAGTTCCGGTTGTTCGCCGATGCCGTCGACGAAGGCGGCTACCTCGAGGCGGTCATCGACCACGCGGGTGACACGCCCATGGGTCCCGGTCCCGACATCCGCCGCATGCTCGTGCCGATCGGCCCGATCGCGGTGTTCGGCTCGAGCAACTTCCCGTTCGCGTTCTCCGTGCTCGGCGGCGACACGGCATCTGCTCTCGCGGCGGGCAACCCCGTCGTCGTGAAGGCGCATTCGTCCCACCCCCTCACCTCGGCGCGCTCGTTCGCGGCGCTCGAGGCGGCGGCCCGCGCGGCGGGCGCGCCCGACGGCGTGCTCGGCATCGTCTACGGCCAGCAGGCCGGCGCCGCGCTCGTCGCACATCCCCGGGTCGCCGCGGTCGGGTTCACCGGCTCGCTCCACACCGGACGCATCCTGCGGGAGATCATCGAGTCCCGCGAGAACCCGATCCCGTTCTACGGCGAGCTCAGCAGCCTGAACCCGCTGATCGTCACCCCGGGCGCGGTGACGGCGCGGGGGGCCGACATCGCCGCCGGGCTCTTCGCCTCGGTGACCGGCTCGGCGGGTCAGCTGTGCACGAAGCCCGGCGTCGTCTTCATCCCGCGGGACGGCGACGCGGTCGTCGACGAAATCGTGCGTCTCGCGAAGGATGCCGCGGCCCAGCCGCTGCTCAACGGCGGCATCCACGCCTCGCTGTTCCGCATCGAGCACGCGCTCGTCAGCGCGGGCGGCGCGCACGCCCTGGTGCCGGCGCGGGTGGGCGACACCGGTTTCACCGCGACCCCGGCGGTGCTGGAGATCGATGCCGCGCAACTCACCCCGGCGGCGACCGAGGAGGCGTTCGGCCCGCTCGTCGTGGTGGTGCGGTACGACACGCTCGACGACGTGCTCGCCGCCCTGGACGCCGTGCCCGACTCTCTCACCGCGACTGTCCACGCACAGCCCGACGAGCTCGACGCGGCGGGCCCCCTTGTCGACGACCTCTCCCGGCGCGTCGGCCGGCTCGTGTTCAACGGCTACCCGACGGGCGTGCGCGTCTCGTGGGGTCAGCACCACGGTGGCCCGTGGCCGGCGACGAACACGCTCCACACCTCGGTCGGCGTGACGGCGATCCGGCGGTTCCTGCGCCCCTTCGCCTGGCAGGACGCCCCGGAGGCGCTGCTGCCGATCGAGCTGCGCGACGCCACGACGAGCGTGCCGCGTCGCGTGGACGGAATTCTGCGCCTGGCTACACTGGGCGCATGACCCTCGACCGCCCCGCCTCCGGCGCGACGTCGAGCGTGTTCGGCTCCGCGCCCGCGCGCCTGCCCGCGGCCCGTCTGGGCGTCGCCGTGGTGCGCGACCTCGTCGGCGTCGTCATCAACGGCGAGGTCACCCCCGGCGACACGCTGCCCCCGGAGGAGCGCCTCGCGCAGCACTTCGGGGTCAGCCGCACGGTGATCCGCGAGTCGGTGAAGCGCGTCGAGGAGAAGGGGCTCGTCTCGGTCGCGCCCGGTCGCGGCACGACCGTGCAGCCCCCCACCTCGTGGAACGTGCTCGATCCGGTGGTGCTGTCGGTGATGGTCGAGAACGACGATTCGCTGGGTGTGCTCGATGAGCTCGCCGTCGTGCGCTCGGCCCTCGAGGGCGCGATGTCCGCTGCGACCGCCGAGCGGCGCACCGATGACGAGCTCGCCCGTGTCGAGGCGGCGCTGGCGCACATGGAGGAGTCGATCCACGACGTCGACGCCTACGCGCAGGCCGACGCCGACTTCCACTTCCTGCTCATGGAGCTTTCGGGCAACCAGCTCGCCAGCAACATCACGCAGATCCTGTTCCAGCGGGCTCGCTCCAGCTCGCGGTTCGTGCAGAACCAGACCGACGAGGCCTTCCGTCTCACGCTCGACGAGCACCGCCGCATCTACGACGCGATCGTCGCAGGCGATGCGGATGCCGCTGCTTCCGCGATGCGCTCCCACATCGTCGACGCCTGGCAGCGTCGTCGCCTCCCGACGCGGCGCGATCCGTCCTGACGGGCGTCAGTCGAGGTGCCACGCCTCGTCGAGCTCGACCCAGTTGGCGGCGCCCGACGACTCGTCGAACGGACGCTGGCACGGCCCGGTGCGCGCCCACCATTCCTGGGTGACGGGATCGGCGGCCATCCGCCGCTGGTCGGCGGCGTAGTCGTCGCCGATGTACTCGTAGTAGCCGAACAGCACGTCGCCGGTCACGAAGATCGTGAAGTTGCGGATGCCGCAGGCCGTGATGGTGGCCTCCACCCCGGGCCACACCGCCCGGTGCAGCGCGAGGTACTCCTCACGCCTCTCCGGGGCGGTGCGGGCCACCATGCCGAAACGGCGCACGCTCACTCCTTGGTGCCACCCGCGGTCATTCCCGTGACCAGGAACCGCTGGGAGAACAGGAAGATGATGAGCACAGGGGCGACGGACAGCAGCGTCGCGAGGGCGAGCGTCGGCATGTCGATCGTCACCGACCCCGCCGAGGTCGGGTTGAACAGCGGCACGTTCGAGAGCAGTTCGGCCAGGCCCACCTGGATGGGCGACTTGCGGCCGGGAGCCATGACGAACGGCAGGAAGTAGTTGTTCCAGTTGCCGACGAGGTTGAAGAAGCCGACGAGCGCGATCACCGGCGTCGCGAGCGGCATCGCCACCGACCAGAACACCCGGAACTCGCCCGCACCGTCGATGCGCGCCGCGTTGAGGAGGTCGCGCGAGACGCTCGTCGAGAAGTAGATGTACGTCAGATAGACCCCGAACGGGAAGAACGAGAAGGGCAGGATGACCGCCAAGGGGGTTCCGACCAGCTTCACCGCGCTGAGCTCGAGGAACACCGGGAGGACGAGCGCGGTGCTGGGGATGAGCATGACCACGAGGGTCACGGCGAGCAGCGCCCGGCGCAGCCGGAACTCCGTCAGCGCGAGGGCGTAGCCGGCAGGGATGCTCACGGCGAGGGTGATCACGAGGGCGACACCGCTGTAGAGCACCGAGTTGCCGAGCCACGTCCAGACGATGCCGTTCTGGAAGGTCATCAGGTTGTGCCAGTTGGTCGCGAGCGCGTCGAGGGACCCGATGCTGAACGGGTTGTCGACCAGCAACTGCCGGGCGTCCTTCGTCGGGGCCAGCAGCAGCCAGACGAGCGGCAGGGCGAAGAACACGACGAAGAACGCGGCCACGACGAGGGCGAGCACCCGCCCGACCCAGCGTCCCGGGGCGAAGCCGGTGCCGCGCACGGCGTGCGGCTCGGTCGTCGTGAGCGGTTCACGCACGTCGATGTCAATCACGCTCAAAGAGACCACCCCGGAAGACGAAGAAGGTGGCGAGTCCGAGCGCCACGACGAGCAGCATGAGCGAGATCGCGGCGGAGCCGTTGAAGTCGTTCTGCTTGAAGGCGAAGAGATAGGCGAGCTGGTTGAGCGAATAGTCCGGCGGGACGACACCCTTCGACGCCTGCGAGAGCACGCGGGGTTCGACGAACAGCTGCGTTCCGGCGGCGAGGGACATGATCCCCATGTAGGAGATCCACTTCTTCATGAGGGGCAGCTGGATGTACCAGGCGGTCTTGACGGCACCGGCGCCGTCGATGCGGGCGGCCTCCATGACCTCCACCGGGATGTTGTTGAGCGCGCCGTACATGATGACGATCCATCCGCCGGCGCCGGTCCAGAACGCGATGACGGTGAAGACGACGGGCAGGTTCTCCAGCGACACCGTCTGCACGAAGGACTGCAGGCCCAGCATGTTGAGCACGCCCGAGACCGGGCTCACCGTCGGGTCGAGCAGGAACAGCCACAGCATCACGCTCGAGGCCCCGGCGAGCGCGCCGGGGATGTAGTAGATGAACCGCACCGTCGAGGAGAGCCAGCGCGCCCCGATCGCGTGCACGATCAGCGCGAGAAGGACGACGAACACGGTCTGCATCACGAGCCAGATCACGAGGTACACCGCGACGTGCTGCACGGCGGGCCAGAAACGGTAGTCGTCGAACACCTTCGCGAAGTTGGCGACGCCGACGAAGGCGCCGTTCTTGGTGAAAGCCAGGTAGACGGCGTAGAGGGCCGGGATGACCCCGAACAGAAGCAGCAGCACGCTGTATCCGCTCGAGAACGCGTACCCCATGACGGCTTGGGCGCGGGTGGGGTTCCTCCGCGCGGCGGCGTCCCGCCGCCGACCCCGTGAGGAGCCGACGGCGGGCGCCGTCATCGTGTCGACAGTGATGATGTGTTCCTTCCGCTGCGGTGCGGGGCTGTCACTGGATCGTGTATCCCTGGACCTTCGCCTCGTTGACCATCTCGGTCTTCCAGTCGGAGGTGAGGGAGGCGAGGGTCTTGCCCGCGGCGAGGCCCGGGACGACAACCTTCGCATACGCGGTCTCGGGGCTGAAGCTGGGGTAGCCCCAGCCCGACCAGATCTCGCCCGCGGCATCCGTCACGTTCTTCTCGAAGTCGCCGACGAAGTAGCCGCCGCTGGCCTGCTTGGCGATCCACTTCTGCGCGGCCGAGGCGTATGCGGGGTAGCCCGGCGCGAGGTCGACCTGGTACTCGTCGGCGCTCGTCACGAACTGCAGGAACGTCTTGACGGCCTCGAGGTTCTTCGTGTGGCTGGAGGCGTACCAGACGCCGCCGCCCACGTTGCCGGTGCCGATCGAGTCGCCGTTCCAGTGGAGCGGCACTCCGGCGCCGATCTGGCCGGCGGGGACGTTCAGGCTGTCCTTGCTCTGGAAGATCGCTCCGGTGTACCAGACCGGGCCGGGCATGCCGAGCACCTTGCCCTGGTACTTCTTCACGAAGTCGGCGCTGAAGACGCTGTCCTGAACGAGAGTGCCGTTCTTGAGCATGTGGTCGATCAGGTCGGTCATCTTCTGCGACTTCGGGTCGTCGAAGTTGCTCGAGAAGGTCGACGCGGTCGACTGGAAGATCGGCGCCTGGGCTCCGTAGTAGTACACGTAGGTGCCGACGAACGAGTCGCCGACCGATCCGAGGATGTAGCCCGGGTGCTCGGCGGCGAGCTTGTCACTGAGGGCCGCGTAGTCCTCCCACGTCTGCGGGATCTGGTAGCCGAACTGGGTGAACAGCGACTGGTCGTACCAGAAGACGACCTGTGCGAGGTCGTTGCGCAGTCCGTACACCGTGCCGTCGACGGTCACCGGGTCGAGCGCGCCCTTCGAGAAGCCGTCGAGGAAGCTCTGGTCGAACCATCCCTTGTTCAGGGGCGCCGCGAAGGCCTGCTGGCCGTTGTTCTCCTTCGATGCCCATGAGGCGTCGTTCGTCTGGGTCGACCAGACGACGTCGGGCCAGCCCTCCCCCGACTGGTCGAAGAGGGAGATCTTGGTCTGGAAGGACCCGGACCCACCGGCGTTGCCGTCGTAGGTCTCCTTGTTGACCTTGATGTTCGGGTACTTCTTCTCGAACGCGGCGACCGCCGGCTCGCGCGCGGCATCCACCCACACCGTGATCGCACTGTCGGCGACCTGGTCGGCGGGCGTGAAGCCGAGACCGCTGTCGGTGGCCGTGCCGGTGCTGGATCCGCTGCAGGCGGAGAGCACCAGCAGTGCGGTGGCGGCGGTGGCGATGAGGGCGGCGGATCGGGAGAGGCGGGTGAAGCGTCTTTGCTGTGGAGCCATTGCTCGTCCTTTTCTGGTCGACGTCGTTGACGACTCGCGGCCGGACTGGCCGGCGGGTGAGTTGATTAGATCATACATGTGACCTATTAGCAATGAACCCCTGTTCTCGGCCCGGATCGACTGTTACATTCGTCTTACGTCATACCTTTGGAGTGCCATGCGTACAGTGCAGTACCTCGGCGACGCGACCGTCGCCGTCGCCCATGTCGAACCCACCCCGCCGCCGCGCGGCTACGTGCAGATCGCCGTCGCGTACACCGGGCTGTGCGGCACCGACCTCCATGTCGTGCACGGAAGCATGGACTCCCGCGTGACGACCCCTCTCAGTTTCGGGCACGAGATGAGCGGCACGGTAGCCCGCATCGGCGAGGGCGTGTCGGGATGGCGGATCGGCGCACCCGTGACCGTCATGCCGCTCTCGTGGGACGGCACCTGCCCCGCCTGCCGTGCGGGTCACTCCCACATCTGCCAGAACCTCGACTTCATCGGCATCGACTCCCCCGGCTCGCTGCAGGAGTTCTGGAACGTTCCGGCGGAGACCCTCGTCGCCCTCCCCGACGGACTCCCGCTCACCCACGCCGCACTCGTCGAGCCGACCGCCGTCGCCGTGCATGACGTGCGACGGTCGGGTCTGCGGCACGGCGACAAGGCCGTCGTGATCGGCGGCGGGCCGATCGGAACGCTCATCGCGACGGTGGCGCGCCGGTTCGGCGGTGAGGTCGTGCTGGTCGAGCTCGATGAGCGTCGTCGCGCGCAGGCCGCCTCGCTCGGATTCACGACCCTCGATCCGACGAGCGTGGACCAGGTCGCGTGGATCGAGGAATGGACGGGCGGCGCCGGCGCCGATGTCGTCTTCGAGGTCTCGGGCTCGGCGGCTGCCGTGCGCGGGGCGACGGCGCTCGCGAAGGTTCGGGGAACTCTCGTCGTCGTCGCGATCCACGGCGTGCCGCGTGAGATCGACCTGCAGCGGGTGTTCTGGCGGGAGCTGACCATCGTCGGCGCCCGCGTGTACGAACGCGCCGACTTCGAGACGGCGGTCGAACTCCTCGCCGAGGGCCACATCCCCGCCGATGCGCTCATCACGCGCATCGTGCCGCTGAGCGAGACCGCCGCCGCCATCGCCGACCTCGAGCAGGGGCTCGCGATGAAGGTGCTCGTCGACGTGGCGGATGCCTCGTGAGCTCGCCGTTCGATCTCACCGGACGTACCGCGGTCGTCACGGGGGCGCGGCGCGGGATCGGCTTCGCGATGGCCCGCGCCTTGGCGACCGCCGGCGCGGACATCATCGCGGTGAGCTCGCAGATCGAGGAATCGGGCAGTGCCGTCGAATCGGTCGTGCGCGGCCTCGGGCGCCGGTTCCGCGCCCTGGCGTGCGACCTGTCCAATCGTGACGCCGTCGACCGCCTGGTCGGCGCACTCGACGACGAGCGTGTCGACGTGCTGGTCAACAACGCCGGCACCATCCTCCGGGCGCCGGCGGCGGAGCATCCGATCGAGTGGTGGGACGAGGTGCTCGACGTCGACCTGCGCAGCCAGTTCGTGCTCGCCCAGGCGGCCGGCCGGGCCATGATCGAGCGCGGCACCGGGAAGATCATCTTCACGGCGTCGCTGCTGAGCTTCCAGGGCGGCATCAACGTACCCGGCTACGCCGCGGCGAAGTCGGGGATTGCGGGGCTGACGCGGGCGCTCGCGAACGAATGGGCGCCTCGGGGTGTCAACGTGAACGCGATCGCGCCGGGCTACATCGCCACCGACAACACCGCCGCGCTGCGCGCCGACGAGGAGCGGTCGGAGAGCATCCTCGCCCGCATCCCCGCGGGACGCTGGGGCACGGCCGAGGATCTCGGCGGCGCCACGGTGTTCCTCGCCTCGGCGGCGTCGGACTACGTGTCGGGCGTCGTGCTCCCCGTCGACGGCGGATGGCTCGGACGATGACGGGCATCCCCGGCACCATCCTTCCCGTGGTCACCGTCTCGGCGGAGGAGGATGCCGTGGAACTCGCTCGCGCCCTCGCCGCGGGCGGAGTACGGGCCATCGAGATCACTCTGCGCACACCCGAGGCAGCGGCCGCGATCCGCGCGGTCGCCGCGGAGGTGCCCGAGATCACCGTGGGAGCCGGCACCGTGACCGACGGCCGCTTCGCCCGCGCCGCCTGCCAGGCGGGCGCGGCCTTCCTCGTGAGTCCGGGGCTCAGCGAGAGCGTCGCCGCCGCCGCGCGCAGTCTCGCGGTGCCGTTGATCGCGGGCGTCGCGACGGGAACCGAGCTGATGCGCGCGGTCGGCATGGGGCTCGAGGTCGTGAAGCTCTTCCCCGCACACCTCCTCGGCGGCGCCGCCGCCGTCGACGCCTTCTCGGCACCCTTCCCCGGGCTGTCGTTCGTGCCGAGCGGCGGCGTCGACGCCGCGAACCTCGCCGACTATCTCGCACGACCCGCGGTCGGCGCCGTCTCGGGCAGCTGGCTCGTTCCCCGGGGACCCCTCGACGCCGACGCCCTCGCGGAGGTCACCCGACGCGCAGCCGCGGCGACGGAGACCGTCCGGCGCCTGCGGGGCGACGAATGAGCGCCGACCTCGTCACGCTGGGCGAGACCATGGCGCTCGTGCGCGCGACGGAGGTCGGCTCCCTCGAGCACGTCACCGGGATGCGGCTCTCGGTGGGGGGTGCGGAATCGAACGTCGCGATCGCTGCGCGGCGACTGGGCGCATCGGTCGCATGGATCGGACGGGTCGGCGACGACGGCGCGGGACGGCGCATCACGCGGGAGCTGCGGGCCGAGGGGGTCGACGTGCACGCCCACGTCGATGACGGTGCCGGCACCGGGATGATGCTGAAGTCTCATCCGTCGGCGACGACGACCGAGGTGACCTACGGCCGACACATGAGCGCGGGCAGTCGCCTCGCTCCCGACGATCTTCCGGCCGACGTGTTCACGACGGCGCGGATCGTGCACGTGACCGGCATCACCCCGGCACTGTCGGCGTCGGCGGAGGCGGCGATGTGGGACGCCCTCGACCGAGCGGATGCCGCACACGCGATCGTGTCGTTCGACGTGAACTATCGTTCCCGGCTCTGGCGGCACCGTGACCCGTCGACGCTCTACCGCGCCGTGACGGCGCGGGCGGGGATCGTCTTCGCCGGGCTCGACGAGGCACGGCTCCTGGTCGGCGGCGGCACACCCGCGCAGGTGGCGCGGCGCCTCGGCGAGCTCGGCCCCGCGGCCACGATCGTGAAGCTCGGCGCCGAGGGGGCCGTCGCCGTGATCGACGGCGCGGAGCTGTGGGTCCCCGCGGTCCCCGTGGCGGTCGTCGACACGGTCGGCGCCGGTGACGGGTTCGTGGGCGCCTATCTCGCAGCGACCCTCGCCGGCGCCCCGGTCGCAGAGCGGCTCGCCCTCGCAGCGCGGGTCGGCGCCGCCGCGTGCACGGGACCGGGCGACTGGGAGTCATATCCCCACGCCCGCGACCTCGCCCACGAGGGGCCGCTCGATCCCGTGCAGCGCTGACCCGGGACATCCGGCGCGCCTAGAGTGTGCGCATGACGATCACCTTCCGCGGCACCACCGCGCTCATCACCGGCGCGAGCGCAGGGCTCGGCACCGAGTTCGCCGACCAGTTCGCCCGTCGCGGCGCCGACGTGGTGCTGGTCGCTCGCCGGGCCGACCGTCTCGAGGAGATCGCGGCCGAGGTGCGCTCCCGCCACGGCGTCAGCGCCCACGTCGTTCCGCTCGATCTCACCGAGCCGGGCGCCGTCGCGACCCTCGCGGACGAGCTCGAGGGACGCGGCATCCGCGTCGACCACGTCGTGAACAACGCCGGCTTCGGCATGAAGGGCGCGTTCGCCGAGGCCGATGCGGAGCGCATCGACGCGCTCGTGCAGCTGAACGTGGCGGTGCTCACATCGCTCACGCGGGCGTTCCTGCCGGCGCTCGTGGCCCGCGGCAGCGGCACGGTCATCAACATCGCGAGCACGGCCGCGTTCCAGCCGCTGGCGTCGATGGCGATCTACGGAGCGTCGAAGGCCTACGTGCTGAGCTTCACCGAGGCGCTCGCGCACGAGGTGCGCCCGCAGGGCGTGACGGTGCTGGCGGTGTGCCCCGGAGCCACCGCGACCGAGTTCTTCGACGTGGTCGGCGATGCGCGCGCCGCGGTCGGCGCCATGCAGACCCCGACCCAGGTGGTGGATGCCGCGTTCCGCGCCCTCGCCCGCCGGAAGCCGCCGTACAGCGTCGTCTCGGGCGTGCAGAACAAGACCGGTGCGGTGATCGTCGGCCTCGTGCCCCGGCGGGCGCGCGTCGCGCTGACAGCGGGGCTGCTCGAGCGCTGAGCGCGGAGCAGGGGCAGGCTCAGGACGGCGCGAGCCCGGTCGTGCCGCGCACGATCAGGGTCGGGGCCGAGGTGCGCGTCAGCCGTTCCGCATCGGGACGCGAGACCCGCTCCGCGGCGAGCTCGGCGGCCGCGCGTCCGAGCTCCGCGCCGTGCAGGTCGACCGTCGTGAGCGCGGTGCCGGGAGCCCGGCTCATCGAGCTGTTGTCGTAGCCGACGACCGACAGGTCGACGCCCGGCACCAGCCCCCGGTCGTGGGCGGCATCGAGCACCCCGAACGCCGCCTGGTCGTTGTACGCGAAGATCGCGGTGGGCGGCTCCGGCCCGTCGAGCAGCGCCGCCGCGTCGATCGCGTCCTGCGCGCGCAGGTACGAGCTCGACGCCACCCGGGGTGCGAGGCCGGCTGCGCGCATCGCCGCCGCGTAGCCGCTTCCGCGCCCGCCGTAGCCGTCGCCGGGCGGGTTCGCGAGGAACGCGATGCGCCGGTGGCCGAGCCCGGCGAGATGCTCCACCGCGGCACGCGCGCCCGCCTCGTTGTCGGTGATCACCGCATCCACCGACGGGATGTCGCGTGCCACCGCGACGACCGGAACATGGCGCGAGACGGCCTGCACCGCGACATCCGGCAGCTGGAGGCCCACCCCGACGATCACGTCGACGCGGCTGCGCCGCAGCGTGTCGAGGGCCGCCGCATCGCCGCGGCCGTCGAGTGTGCCGACGGCCATGACCAGGCTCTTCCGGGCCGGCTCCACGACGGCGCGCACTCCGTCGAACACGTCGGCGAACACGTCGTTGTGGAGGTCCTGGATGAACACGCCGACCGTGCGCCCGCCCACGCCGGCGAGCCGGGCCGCGACCTGGTCGGGTGCATAGCCGAGCCGCTCGCCGATCGCGAGGATGCGGGCGCGGGTCGCGGCGCTGACGCCAGCGGCGTCGCGGTAGGCGATCGAGACGAGCGCGCGGGAGACCCCCGCCTCGCGCGCGACGTCCTCCATCGTGACCCGCTTCACGTCACGCACCTTCCCGTGCTCGTCACACTGACTCCCACCGTAGAGTGCGCGACGACCGGCGCACCGCCTCGGCGATCGCGAACGCCTGCGCGCCGTCGGCGAACGTCGCGAGGTCTCCGCTGTGGTCGCCGCCGCCCGCGATGGCGCCCGAGATCGAGACCCATTCGTGCAGCACCGTGTCGTCCCAGCCGAGCACGTGGCCCGGCGCGTACCAGTTCGCCATGAGCGGATGCCCCGGCTCGGTCACCAGCACACGGCGGAACCCCTCGCGCTGATCGTCTCCCGAGTCGAGGAAGAGCTCCAGGCTGTTGAGATCCTCCATGCTCCACCGGAGCGCGCCGAGGGACCCCGTGAGGTGGACGAATTGCTCGCCCTTTCGGCCGGTGGCGATGCGGGACACCCGCACGTCGGCGGTGACGCCGCCCTCCATCGTGAACAGCGCCGCGTAGGAGTCCTCCGGGTCGGTCCCCACGCGCGCCGGGACGACACCGCCGCCGCTGAGCGTCTGCACGTTCGCGACCGCGCTCCGCGGCTCACCGACGAGCCAGCGCAGCAGATCGAGCACATGCGACAGGTCGAAGACCACGCTTCCGTCGATGGGGTCGTCGAAGCGCCACCCGGTTCGGTCGACCGGGCGTGACGCCCAGTCCTGCTCGTAGCCGAGCGAGACCGATCGCAGCGCTCCCAGCTCGCCGGACCGGAGCAGCCGGCGGGCGAACTGCAGCGCCGGCACGAAGCGATAGTTGTACGAGGCCACTGCGAGGGTCGGCACGGCGGCCGCGGCATCCACCATCGCGGCGACGTCTTCGGCGCGGGTCGCGAGCGGCTTCTCGCACACGACGTGCCGGCCCGCGGCCAGCGCGGCGATGCTGGCGGGCGCGTGCACGGCGTTCGAGGCGAGGTTCACGACGACGTCGACGTCCGGATGGGCGACGACCCGCTCCCAGTCATCGGTCGACTCGCGGAAGCCCCAGGTGGCGGCCGCAGCCGAGGTGCGTGCCGCATCCCTCCCCGCCACGACGACGAGGTCGACGCCGTGGGCGCGTCCCGTCAGCACATCGAGGCGCCGCAACGCGCTGACATGGGCGCGCGCCATCCAGCCCGTACCGATGACTCCGACGCCGAGACGCGTGCGTGCGGTCATGCCCACTCCTCTCACGACGAGCATCGCCCGCCGTCGCTCTTGCACACAGACCTAGAGCGCTCTAGATTACCCTTTGTCCGTACAATAACAACCCGAAAGGAGTGCCGGTGAGCACCCCTGACAACGACGTCGCCGCTCCACGCGTCGGCATCGCCCCCGACTCCTGGGGCGTCTGGAACGCCGTCGACGACCGCCAGCCCCCTCCCGAGCAGTACCTGCGCGAAGTACAGGAGGCCGGCTACCACTGGACCGAGCTCGGCCCCTACGGCTACCTCGGCACCGAGGCATCCGCCCTCGCCGACGACTTCGCGGCCCACGACCTCGCCCTCTCGGCGGGAACCGTGTTCACCCACCTGCACCGGTCGCCGGAGGAGGTCGAGAACGCGTGGCGCGACGTCACCGAGGTGGCGCGACTGGTCACCGCGCTCGGCGGTGAGCACGTGATCACCATCCCCGGCCTGTGGGAGCGCGACGCGAACGACGACGTCGTGGGCGCCCGCACCTTCACGGCCGACGAATGGGGCACCTTCACAGCCGGGCACGACGAGATCGGCAAGCGCCTCTGGGAGGAGTTCGGCCTCCGCCAGCAGTTCCACTCCCACGCCGAGAGCCCCATCGGCTCGTACCTCGAGGTGGTGCGCCTGGTCGAGAACACCGACCCGCGGTACACGAACCTGTGCCTGGACACCGGGCACCTCGCGTACTACTGGGGCGACAGCGTGCGCCTCATCCGGGCCTTCCCCGACCGCATCGGCTACCTGCACCTCAAGCAGGTCGAGCCCGACCTGCTGGCGCACGTGCTCAAGAACGAGATCTCGTTCGTCGAGGCCGTCACCCGCGGCGTCATGGTCGAGCCGCCCCACGGCGTGCCTGACTACGGACCTGTGCTGCACGAGGCCGCCCTCGCCCACCCGGGCGTGTTCGCGATCATCGAGCAGGACATGTACCCCGTCGGCGACTTCGCCGCACCCCTCCAGATCGCGCGACGCACGCGCGAGTACATCACCGGATGCGGCGGCCCCGCACGCTTCCGCTGACCCCGCCTCGACACCCATCACCCAAGGAGAACCACCCATGTCCACCCCCATTCGTGTCGGCGTCATCGGCGCCGGAATGGCCGGCCAGGCGCACGCCTTCGGCTACCGCAACGCGATGATGGCGACCAGCTCGCCGCTCTCAGTCGAGCTCGTCGCCATCGCCGACCCCAACCTCGCCCTCGCCCAGTCGGTCGCGGACCGCTACGGGTTCGCGAGCGCCACCGCCGACGTCGACGCGTTCATCGCGAGCGACGTCGACGCCATTAGCGTCGCGCTTCCGAACTTCCTGCACGCCGAGGTGCTGCCCAAGGTGCTCGCCTCCGGCAAGCACGTCTTCGCCGAGAAGCCCATCGGTCGCACCCCGGCGGAGTCGTCGCACCTGCAGGCGCTGGCCGAGGCCTCGCCCGCCGTGACCGGTGTCGGCTTCTCGTTCCGCCGACTGCCCGGCCTCGCCGCACTCGCGCGTGCGGTCGCCGACGGGCTCGTCGGAGACATCCACACCGTGCGCGGCTGGTACAACGCCGACTACGCGGCCGACCCGGCCGGCGCGCTCTCGTGGCGCTTCTCGCAGGAGCAGTCGGGCGGCGGCGCGCTGCTCGACATCGGCGCCCACGCGATCGACGCCGTGCAGTTCGTCGCCGGACGCATCGCGGAGGTCTCGAGCGCGTCGCTGCGCACCGTGATCACCGAGCGACCCCTGGCGACCGCGGGCGCGATCGGCCACGGGGCATCCGGATCGTCCGAGAAGGGAGCGGTCACCAATGACGACGTCGCTCTGCTCGGGGTGACGCTCGACTCGGGCGCCATCGGGCAGATCGCGCTCAGCCGCATCGCCGCGGGGGTTCCGAATTCGCTCGGCGTCGAGGTGTTCGGCTCCGCGGGCAGCGCCGTGTTCGACTCGATCTCGGCGGGCGAGTTCCACCTCTTCGAGAACGCGACGTCGCCGGCCGCCTACAACGGTCCGCGCCGCATCTTCACCGGGCCTGCACACCCGTACTTCTCGGATGTCGCCGCCATGCCGGGCGCCGGCGTGGGCACCGGCTACGCCGAGGCGTTCGTCGCGGAGATCCAGGAGTTCCTCCGGGCCATCACGAACGGCACGCCGATCGACACGGACTTCGCCACCGCCACAGCGATGATGAACGTCGTCGGTGCGGCGTTCGAGTCGGCACGCACGCGAGGCCCCGTCCCGGTCGCCTGACCTCCGGGAACAACGAACCCCCTCCCCGATTCGGGGAGGGGGTTCGTGCTTCTGGGAACGGCAGCGCGATCAGGCGCGGATCGACGAGATCTCGTGGGCGAGGGACTCGAGCTCGGCACCGCCGGCCATCGCCTGGATGAGTTCCTCGAGCTGCACCTTGCCCCGCTCGAACTCCGCGAGCAGCCGGCCGCGGTTGAGCAGGTAGAACCGGTCGCCGACCATGAAGGCGTGGTGCGGGTTGTGCGTGATGAACACGACGGCGACGCCGCGGTCGCGTGCCGCGAGGATGTACTTCAGCACGATGCCCGACTGACGCACACCGAGAGCGCTCGTCGGCTCGTCGAGGATGAGCACCTTGGCACCGAAGTGCACGGCCCGGGCGATCGCGACGGCCTGGCGCTCACCGCCCGAGAGCGTGCCGATCGGCTGGTCGGTGTCGCGCAGGTCGATTCCCATCTGCTTGAGGGCGGACTTCGTGACGTCCTTGGCGTTCTTCACCGAGAGGAGTCCGAGAGCCTTCGGGCCGCTGACGGGCTCGTTGCCGAGGAAGAAGTTGCGCCAGATCGACATCAGGGGAACCGTGGCGAGGTCCTGGAACACCGTCGCGATTCCGCGCCCGAGCGCATCGCGCGGCGACGAGAACTCGACCGGCTCGCCGTCGAGCGTGACGGAGCCCGAGCTCGGCTTGTGGACGCCCGACAGGATCTTGATCAGCGTGGACTTGCCGGCGCCGTTGTCGCCGAGGACGCACGTGACGGTGCCCGGGTCGACACGGAGGCTGATGTCGCGCAGAGCGATCACGCTGCCGAAGGTCTTGCCGACCTTCTTCAACTCGAGGGCGGCCTGAACTCCGGTGGGAAGCTCGTGCGCGTTCTCGGCCGCGGCTTCTTCGACGGCCGCGACGATCTCCTGGTCGGCGACCGCGTTCGTCTCGTCCTGAGGCTCGTTGACGGTGCTCATTTCTTGCGACCTCCCTGGGCGCGACGCGAGATGGTGATGTTGATCAGCACGGCGGAGAAGAGGATGACGCCGAGGAACGTCGACACCCAGTCCTGGTCCCAGAGCGCGTAGGGGATGCCGATGGCCGCGAAGCCCATGATCAGCGCACCGATCGAGGCTCCGATCGCGGAGCCGGCGCCACCGGTGAGGAGCGTGCCGCCCACCGCCGCGGCGATGATGTAGTAGAACTCCTGGCCGACACCCTGGCCGGCCTGCATGCCGCGAAGACGCAGCAGGAACATGATGCCGACGAGCGATGCGGACACCGAGGTCATCACGAACAGGGTGATCTTGGTGCGGTTCACCGGGACGCCGGCGTTGCGCGCGGCGTTCGCGTCGCCGCCCGAGGCGAAGATCCAGTTGCCGAAGACCGTGCGGGTGAGCAGAAGCGTCGCGAAGATCGTGATCACGAGCCACCACACCAGGGAGATCTGGAACTGGGTGCCGGCGACGTCGAAGGTCGAGGAGAACAGCGACCTGGCGGAGTCGAACCCATCCCCCTGGTCGACGCCCGAGACGCGGACCGTGCCGGTGAGACCCTTCGTGATGGCGAGGTTCGCGCCCTTGAGCACGAAGAAGGTGCCGAGGGTGACGATGAAGGACGGGAGCGCGGTGCGGATCACCAGGATGCCGTTGATGAAGCCGATCACGGCGGCCATGACGACGGTGGCCGCGATGGCGGCCCAGACGTTCCAGCCGAGCTGAGTGATCAGCAGACCCGCGAACAGGCCCGACGTTCCGACCATGACGCCCGAGGAGAGGTCGAACTCGCCGCCGATCATGAGGAGTGCGACGAAGACCGCGACGATGCCGACGGGGGCCGCGAAGTCGGTCCAGCCGGCCGCGCCCTCGAGGGTCGCGAACTTGCCGGTCGTGTCGACGAAGGTGAAGAGGAGGAAGATCGCGACCGCGCCGATCAGTGCGCCGAGCTCGGGGCGGCGGAGCGTCTTGAGGTACCAGGGGGTGCGGCTCACGCGTTCATCGACCGCGATGTTGCTCGTGTTCGTGAGGAAAGACATGTTGTGGCTGCTCTCTGAAGAAGGGCGGCGCGCCCGTCATGGTGACGAACGCGCCGCCCGGAGGGACTAGCGGGTGCCGGCCTGGACCGAAGCCTGGACCGCCTGGACGTTGTCCTTGGTGACGAACGCCGGACCGGTGTAGACGGGGTTGCCGCCACCGACCTCGATCGCGTCCTTCACGGCCAAGTACAGGAGCTGCACGGCGAGGAAGCCCTGCGCGTACTGCTGCTGGTCGATCGCGAAGGCGAGCGTGCCCGCGCTGATCGCCTTGAGGGCGTCGTTCGACAGGTCGACGGTGCCGACGACGATCTTCGGGTTGACGGCCTGCACGGCGGGGAGCACGGCTCCCGTGGCGACGTCGGCGTTGAGGGCGAACACGCCGTCGATCGTCGGGTCGGCCTGGAGGGCCGCCTGGATCTTCGCCTCTGCACCGGTCAGGTCGGCGAGCGCGCCGTCGACGTTGAACTGCTGCACGGTGCCCTTGAAGGTCTTCGCGGCGCCGTTGCATCGATCGGTGAGCCCGGAGTTCGCGGCCTCCTGGATCGGGCAGAGGATCTTCTTGAGGCCGAGGTCGTTGAACTTCAGACCCGCCTGCTCACCCGCCACGGTCTCGTCCTGACCGACGTGGGTGAAGGCGCCGAGATCCTTGTAGACATCCGAACCCGAGTTCAGGGTGAGGGTCGGCAGGTTCGCCGCCTTCGCCGCGAGCATCGCGTCCTTGATGGCGCCCGGGTCCGGAGCCGATGCGCCGATCGCCGAGCAGCCGCCCTTGACTCCGGCGGAGATCGTCGAGGCCTGCTTGGCGGAGTCGTTCGACGAGCCCTGGTAGTCCAGCGTGACGCCGAGCTGCTTGGCGGCGTCCTCCGCTCCCTTCTGCACGACGGACCAGAAGGTCCCGCCGTCACCGTGCGTGTAGATGCAGATCTTGATCGACGCGTTCGCCGCGTCTGCGGTTGAGCTGCTCGAGGCCTTCCCCGAACAACCTGCGAGGGCGAGAGCGAGGACCGCCACGCCTGCCGCCATGATGGCGAGCTTCTTCTTGACCAACTCTGGTGCTCCTTCTCTTCGTTGAGTGAGTGCGGACGGGCTCTGGGACCGACCCGTGAATGAGAGTATGTCCGATCAAATGAACGATGTCCAGCATTTCTCGACAATTTGTTCTTACATTCTGTCAACTAGCGCGTAGGCTGGCCACAGACTCGCGCGGGAACCCCGCCCGCGCGCCGATGTCGATCCAAAGGAGGACCGAGATGACCACGCGCACGCCGCTCGGCGTAGGCCTGATCTCCGTCGGGTGGATGGGACGGCTGCATGCCCGCTCCTACCTCGCCGCCGGCCAGCACTACCCCGACCTGACCTATGCGCCGCGCCTCGTCGTGGCCGCCGACCCTGATGCCGGCGGACGCGAGTACGCGACCGACGTTCTCGGATTCGACCGCACCGTCGCCGACTACAGCGAGGTGCTGGCCGACCCGGAGGTCGACGTGGTGTCGATCTGCTCGCCGAACTTCCTCCACCACGAGATCGCCCTCGCCGCCATCGAGGCGGGAAAGCCGTTCTGGATCGAGAAGCCCATGGGACGCGGTGCTGTCGAGTCCCGCGAGATCGCCGAGCGTGCCGAATCAGCTGGACTGGTCACGTCGGTGGGATTCAACTACCGGCACGTGCCCGCCGTCGCCCGCGCGCGCGAGCTGGTGCGCTCGGGGGCCATCGGCACGATCACGAACGTGCGGGTCTCGTTCCTCGCCGATTACTCGGCCGACCCCGCCGGAGCCCTGACCTGGCGGTTCCTCACCGCCCGCGCCGGCTCCGGAGTCCTGGGCGATCTGCTCTCCCACGGTGCCGACCTCGCCCAGTACGTCGTGGGGCGCATCACCTCGGTGAACGGGCTGACGGCGACCTTCATCCCCGAGCGCCCCCTCCCGGCAGCGGGTGCCGCCAGCCACTTCTCGAAGGGTTCCGAGGACGGCCCCCGCGGCGCCGTCGAGAACGAGGACTACGCCGCACTTCTCGCGCGATTCGAGGGAGGCGCCGTCGGTGTGCTCGAGTCCAGCCGCGTCGCGATCGGTCCGCGTGCCGAGTACGTGCTCGAGGTGTACGGCACCAAGGGCTCCCTGCGGTGGGACTTCCAGCGCCTGAATGAACTGCAGATCGCCGACGATCCGTCGGGCTATCGCACGGTCATGGCAGGTCCCGAGTTCGGTGACTTCTCACGATTCCAGCCCGGCGTCGGCACGAGCATGGGATTCGACGACCTCAAGGCGATCGAGGCATCGCTGTTCCTGCGCTCGGTGGCAACAGGCACGCAGCTCGCCCCCTCCGCCGCCGACGCCTGGGCCGCCGCCGAGATCGTCTCCGCGGCGCTGCGCTCCGCGGAGACCGGCGGCTGGGTCGAGGTGCCCGAGGTCGACGGCGAGACCACGTTCGGCTGAGGCATGACGAGAGGGGCCGGTGAGCGAACCGCTCACCGGCCCCTCTCGTCATCAGCTCAGGCGAAGGCGCGTCGGAAGGCGTCGAGAGCGTCGTCGCTCGATCCGCTCGCCCAACTCTCCAGCCCCACCACGCCGTCATACGCGATCGCGGCGAGCGCATCGCCGATCGCACGGTAGTTGATCTCACCCGTCCCCGGCTCCTGTCGACCCGGGACGTCCGCCACCTGGATCTCGCCGATCCAGGGCTGCGCGCGACGCACGAGCTCGATGAGGTTCCCCTCGCCGATCTGCGCGTGGTAGAGGTCGAGGTTGAGTCGCAGCCCGGGGCTGTCGACCGCGGAGACGAGCGCGAGGGTGTCCTCGGCGCGGGCGAAAGGTGTGCCCGGGTGGTCGACGGCGGTGTTGAGGTTCTCGAGTGTGAACACCCGCCCGGCGCGCTCCCCGAGCTCGGCGAGACGGCTGAGCGTGTCGGCCGCGATCAGCCACTCGGCGCCGGTGACGACGTCGTGCGGCACGACGGGCAACCCGTTCGGGTCGAGTCCCGTGCCGTGGAGGTTCAACCGCGGCGAGTCGATGAGCTCAGCGGCCCGAAGGGACTCTTCGGCAGTCGCGAGCAGTTCGGCGATGCCGTGCGGCGTCGTGAGGTCGCCGCGCAGATATCCCGTCATCGACGAGAAGGTGGCACCCGTGGCGGCCAGCTCCGAGAGGTCCTTCGTGCTCCAGTCCCAGATCTCGACCTCGAAGCCGAGTTCGTGGATGCGGCGCACCCGATCGACGAACGGGAGGTCGCGGAAGAGCATCTCCGCGGAGGCCGCGAGACGGACGGGCATCTCAGGCCGCCGGCACGAGGATGTCGCGCACGAGCGCGTCGAGCTGGGCGTCGGCCTCGAGGAACTGCCGCAGGGTGTTGCGGGAGGCGCCGAACGTCGCGAACTCCTCCGGCGCGAGCCCGTCGGGCTCGTACGCGCGCCGGAACTCGCTGAGCGTCTCGAGCTCGGCGAGGATGTCCGCCGCAACCGGCACGTCGATGCGGTCGGCCACCGCGATGCGGTTCTCGTTGATGCGAGCCTGCCAGTCGAACGGCGGCGAGACGACGAGGTCGCCCCCGACCAGCTCCGACCACTGCAGCGCGTTGCGGAAGGCCGCCGAGAGGATGCGGCTGCGGTATCCCCGCTCCCGGAAGAGGTGATGCGCCCGCTTGAGAGCTGCCACTCCCGCCCAGTCGAGCACCCCGGGGGTGGTGAGGATCCGCTGCGCGTTCGCCCACTTCTTCAGCCAGTCATCGAGACGACCGCCCATGATCGTGACGACGTGACCGAACTCGCGCTCCTCGAGCCCGTCGGCCGCACGCCGGTCGAGTGCTCGCTCGAGCGCTGCTCCGACGGCGAGCGCCTGCGGCACCGTGAAGCTCAGCGTCGCGTTGATGCTGACGCCGCGGTACGCGGCCTCCTCCATCGCGGCCACGCCCGTCGCGGTCGCGGGGATCTTCACGATGATGTTCGGCGCGAGCGTCGAGAACTCGACCGCCTGGGCGACGAGGGCATCGCGATCGCGGTGGAGCCGCGGGTCGGTCTGGATCGACAGTCGCCCGTTGCGTCCGCCGCTGGCGGCGAAGGCCGGTTCGAGCAGCCGCGCCGCGGCCACCGACAGCTCGCGCACCGCCGCCCACCCGAGCTCCGACTCGCCCCACGTCGGATGCTCGTCGGCGAGCTCGCGCAGGCGGGGACCCCAGACATCCGGTCGCTTGGTGATCGCGGTCAGCGCGATGACCGGATTGCAGGTGGCTCCGACCGCGCCGAAGGCGATGGACTGCGCGAGCTCGTCGGGGTCGGCCGAGTCGTTCCAGAGCGAGGTGGGGGTGGTCGCGGCCGCGCGGGCGAGCGGGGCGTCGGTGTCGATGGTCATGGTGGATCCTCGGGGGTCAGGAAAGGTCGACAGGCACGATGACGCGCTCGGTCGCCGAGCGCTGCGCCGCGTCGGCGAGAACGAGCGCCGCACGGCCGTCCTCGAAGGTGGGGCTGGTGGACGCCTCGCCGCGGGCGAGCTTGATGAACTCGTGCAGCTCCGCCGCATAGGCGTCGGCGTAACGCTCGAGGAAGAAGCTCTGATACGGCGGACGGGCTTCGACGGCGGCGGCGCCCGAGACGCTCACGAGGCTCGTGGGCATGTTGGCGACCGACAGCGAGCCGAGCTCACCGAACGCCTCGATGCGCTGGTCGTATCCGACCGCGCTGTGGCGGGAGTTCGTGATCGAGACGATCGCCCCCGAGGCGGACCGCAGCGTGATGACGGCCGTGTCGAAGTCGCCGTGCTCGCGGGCGCCCGGGTCGAAGGTGGTGGTGCCCGTCGCGCTCACCTCGACGATGTCGGGCAGGAAGAAGCGCGCCATGTCGAAGTCGTGGATCGTCATGTCGCGGAAGATGCCGCCCGAGATGGCGACGTAGGCGGCGGGCGGTGCCGACGGGTCGCGGCTGATGATCGACAGCTGCTCGAGCGCACCGATCTCGCCCGCGTCGACCCGTGCCCGCACCTCGGCGAACGCCGGGTCGAAGCGACGGTTGAAGCCGAGCGCGACCGGCACGCCGGATGCCGCGACGCGGGGGCGCAGCGCGTCGACGCGGGCGATGTCGAGATCGATCGGCTTCTCGCACAGCGCGGCGATGCCCGCGTCGATCGCACGGGCGATCAGGTCGACGTGCGTCGGCGTCGGGGACGCGATGAGCACCGCGTCTAGGTCGCCGGCGGTGAACAGCTCCTCGGCGTCAGCGGTCGCGATCGCGCCGTACGTCTCGGCGACGGCGCGGGCGCCGTCGATGAAGGGGTCGGCGACGCGCGCCAGCACGGCGTCGGCATCGGCGGCGATGCTCGCTGCGTGCACCTGGCCGATCCGGCCGGTGCCGATCAGACCGAAGCGGAGAGGGGTCGTCATGGTGGTGTCCTCGAAGGTCTCAGGCCCAGATGCGCAGGGCGTCGCGGTTGATCTGCTGGTCGGCGGCACGGTCGCGCTGGAACGCCGAGAGGGAGACATCCGGGCCGTTGAGCACGTCCTGCTCGACGACGATCCATCCGTCGTAATCCTGCGCGGCGATGGCGTCCATCACCGCGGCAAGGTCGACGTCGCCGCGCCCGAACGCCACGAACGACCCCGACGACCACACCTCGGGCATGCCGCCGCCGGCCGCGAGCACACGGCGCAGCTCGGCGAGATCGACATCCTTCAGGTGGAGGTGGTTGATGCGGGACCCCCAGCGGCGCACCGCGTCGGCCGGGTCGCCGCCCGCGATGAACAGGTGCCCGGTGTCGAGGGTGAGGTCGACGTTCACGTTCGCGAGGAACCGGTCGATCTCCGCGGGCGACTCCACGAACGTGCCGGCGTGGTGGTGGAACGTCGGCTCGAAGCCCGCAGCCCGCACGATGTCGGCGGCGCGCTCCGCGTTCGCGATCAGACGCTCCCAGGCCGCCTCCGCGAGGGGGTCGACCTCCTCGCCGCGCCCCGGGGCGCCGCGGCGGGCGACCGACCCGTCGTCGGCGAGGGTGGGCAGCGGCAGTCGCGCGGGCCCGGCGGCCGCGGCATCCGAGAACACCCGGAGGGCGGCGTGCAGCGACGGGATGCTGGCGGCGAACGCATCGTCGTCGGAGAACGGCAGCTGCACCCACCCGCCGGCGAGCGACAGGTCGTACTCGGCGAGACGGCGACGCAGCACGTCTCCCTCGCCGAGGAAGCCGAGGGGACCCAGGTCGACGCCCCGGTAGTCGGAGTCGGCGAGGATGCGCAGCATCGCGTCGGGACTGAGGGTCTCGGCACCCTCGGGGGTGAGCTCGAACACTCCGAAACTGACGGGTGCTCCGGCGACGGTGGCCTTCATCGCCCACCTTCCTCTCCGAGCAGCGGGCGCTGGGCCCGACGCTGCTCCTCGTATGCGGCGCGTGCGCGCTGGGTGGACGGCAGGGTGGAGACAGCCGGGATCGGCACGTCCCACCAGCCCTCGCCGTCCGGGGCGTAGACGAGAGGATCGCTCTCGATGTGGATCAGCGTCGACCGGGTGCTCGCCTTGGCCGCGACGACGGCGGCGTGAAGATCGGCGGTCGCGGTGGCGCCGGGGGCGATCTCGACGACGTCGAGCCCGTAGCTGCGGGCGTTCGCCGCCAGGTCGACCGGCAGCACCTGGTCGCCCTGGAAGTTGCGTGCGTCGGCGTCGTAGGTGCGGTACTTCGTGCCGAAGCGGTCGGACCCGACGGTCTCGGACAGGTGGCCGATCGACGCGTAGCCGTGGTTCTGCACGAGCACGACGATGATCTTGATGCCCTCGGCGACCGCCGTGACCAGTTCGGAGTTGAGCATGAGGTACGACCCGTCGCCGACCATGACGATGACGTCGCGGTCGTCGTCGAGGGCGTCGAGCCCGCGCTTGACGCCGAGGCCGCCCGCGATCTCGTATCCCATCGTCGAGAACGCGTATTCGACGTGGTACCCGAGCGGATCGCGCACCCGCCACAGCTTGTGGAGATCTCCCGGCAGCGAACCGGCGGCCTGCACGATGACATCCGCCGGGGCCGACGCCGACTGCACGGCGCCGATGATCTCGGGCTGGCCGGGACGCGGCGCGTCGGTCGCGGCGAGCGCACGGTCGACCGCGGCATCCCAGACGCCCTTCTCCTGCGCGGTGCGCGCAGCGTACTCGGCCGACACCTCGAAGCCCTCGAGCTCGATCGCGAGCTCCGCGAGGGTCTCGCGCGCGTCGGCGACGACGGCGATCTGCGTGCCGTGCTTGTAGGCGTCGAAGGAGGCGATGTTGATGTTGACGAAGCGCACGTCCGGGTTCTGGAAGGCCGTGCGCGAGGCGGTCGTGAAGTCGCTGTACCGCGTGCCGATGCCGATGATGACATCGGCCTCTGCCGCGAGCCGGTTCGCCGCGGTCGTTCCGGTCGCCCCGACCCCGCCCAGGTACTGCGGGTGGTCGAAGGCGAGCGCGCCGCCGCCCGCCTGCGTGGTTCCGACCGGGATGCCGGTGGCCTCGACGAGCGCGCGCAGGTGCTCCTCAGCCCCGGAGTAGATCACACCGCCGCCGACGACGAGGAAAGGACGCTCCGCGGAGCGGATCGCCGCGACGGCGCGCGCGAGGGCGGCACGCTCGGGGAGCGGCCGGCGGATGTGCCACTCGCGGTCGGCGAGGAACGCGACGGGCACGTCGATGGTCTCCGCCTGCACGTCCTCGGGCAGCGCGATCGTGACGGCGCCGGTCTCGGCCGGGTCTGTCAGCACGCGCAGGGCGGCGAGCGCGATCGAGTAGAGCTGCTCGGGCCGCTGCACGCGGTCGAAGAAGCGCGAGAGCGGACGGAACGCGTCGTTGACCGTGAGCCCGATGTCCCAGGGCTGCTCGAGCTGCTGCAGCACCGGGTCGGCGACGCGGGTCGCGAACGTGTCGGAGGGCAGCAGCAGGGCGGGCAGACGGTTGGTGGTCGCGAGCGCGGCGCCGGTGAGCATGTTCGTCGCGCCGGGCCCGACCGACGCGGCCGAGGCGAACGTGGCGCGGCGCCGGTGGATGCGCGCGTAGCCGACCGACTGATGCACCATCGCCTGCTCGTTGCGCGCCTGGTAGTAGGGCATCAGGTCGGGCTGCTCGACGTTCAGCTGCTTGAGCGCCTGACCGACACCCGCGACGTTGCCGTGGCCGAAGATGCCGAAGACGCCCGGGATGGTGCGTTCGCGGATGTCGCCGTCCACCGTCCACTGGTGGGCGAGGAACTCGATCAGCGCCTGGCTGACGGTCATGCGCTTCGTCGCGCTCATCGGGTGCTGCCTTCCTCGCCGGCCGCGGTGAACGGCAGGCGCGGGTCGATCTCGAGGCCCTCCCAGGTGCTGCGCACCCAGGCGTGGGCGGGGTCGTCGCTGATGAGCCAGGCCCGATCGGGGTCGGGGCCGGCCATCACGTTGAGGTAGTAGAGGTCGTAGCCGGGCGCCGCGACCGCGGGGCCGTGGTAGCCGTAGGGCACCAGGGCGATGTCGCCCGAGTGCACCATCGCGTCGATCTCGATGTCGCCCGCGGGAGACGAGTAGGTCGAGAACATGCCGAAGGCGGATGCCGCGGCTCCCCCGGCGGCGCCGCGCGCCGGCGCGGACTCGAAGTAGTAGATCTCCTCGAGCCGGGTCTCGTGACCGGGGTCGTGCTCGTCGTGCTTGTGCGGCGGGTACGATGACCAGTTCTCGGCGGGGGTGATCACCTCGCAGACGATCAGCCGCGCGGCGTCGAGGGCCTGCGGGGTGCCGAAGTTGTGCACCTGGCGGCTGGATGCCCCCGCCCCCCGCAGCTCGACGGGCACATCGCTGCGGGCGATGTGGCGCGTCGGGCGCTGCTCGGTCGTCGGCGAGGTGGCGACGGCGACGCGCCCGCTCCCCGTCAGGGTCGCGGCCGCGCCCGCGCCGAGGTAGAGCACGTCGGTAGGGCCGTCGAACACGCTCGCCCGCCCGGCGAGGTCGTAGGCGGCGTCCGCCGTCTCGATCCGGAAGCTCCCCGCGAGCGGCACCACGATGCGCTCCACGTCGCGCTCATCGAGGGCGAGCACGTCGCCGGCGGCGAGCTCGGCCACCCGGATGCCCGTGTGGGCCCAGCCGGGAGTCGAGGCGTCGACGACGCTCTCCCACCCGTCGCGGGCGAGGGCGCCGCGCCGGTGGAACCAGCGCTGGTCGGGAGCGGGCATGGCAGTGCTGCTTTCGTGAGGGAGGAGAGGAGCGGATGCCGCGGCCAGATCGGCGGGGCCGCGGCATCCGGGTCTGGATCAGGTGTTCTGCGGGAACCCGAGGTTGATGCCGCCGTGGGTTGCGGGGTCGAGCCAGCGGCTCGTGATGGCCTTCTCGCGGGTGAAGAAGTCGAACCCGTGCACGCCGTAGGCCTTCGCGTCGCCGAACAGCGACGCCTTCCAGCCGCCGAACGAGTGGTAGGCGACCGGCACGGGGATCGGCACGTTGATGCCGATCATGCCGACCTGCACCTCGTTCTGGAACCGCCGTGCGGCGCCGCCGTCGTTGGTGAAGATCGCGGTGCCGTTGCCGAACTGGCCCGAGTTGATGAGGTCGAGACCCTCCTGGAACGTCTGGATCCGCACGACCTCGAGCACGGGGCCGAAGATCTCCTCCTGGTAGGCGCGGGAAGTCGTCGGGATCTCGTCGATCAGGGTCGGACCGAAGAAGAAGCCGTCCTCGTGACCGTCGACGGTGAAGCCGCGACCGTCGACGACGATGGTGGCGCCATCCTGCTCGGCAATGTCGACGTACGACGACACCTTGTCGCGGTGCACACCCGTGATGAGCGGCCCCATGTCGGGCTCGACGCCGTCGACGCCCGCACCGTTGCCGATTTTGAGCTTGCCGATGCGCTCGACGATCTTCGCGATCAGCTCGTCGGCGACCGGCTCGACGGCCAGCACGACCGAGATCGCCATGCAGCGCTCGCCCGCGGCGCCGTAGCCCGCGTTGACAGCCTGGTCGGCGACGAGGTCGAGGTCGGCGTCGGGCAGCACCAGCATGTGGTTCTTCGCGCCGCCGAGGGCCTGCACGCGCTTGCCGTTGCGCGAGGCGGTCTCGTAGATGTACTGCGCGATGGGAGTCGAGCCGACGAAGGAGACCGACTGCACGACAGGATTCGTGAGCAGCCCGTCGACGGCGAGCTTGTCTCCCTGGAGCACCGTGAAGACGCCGTCGGGAAGTCCGGCCTCCTTCCACAGCTGAGCGATCCAGAGCGAGGCGGAGGGGTCCTTCTCGCTGGGCTTGACGACGACGGCGTTGCCGGCGGCGATCGCGATGGGGAAGAACCACATCGGCACCATCGCCGGGAAGTTGAACGGCGAGATGATGCCGACGACGCCGAGGGGCTGACGCAGCGAATAGACGTCGATGCCGGTGGAGACGTTCTCGGAGTACGCACCCTTGATGAGGTGCGGGAACCCGGTCGCGAGCTCGACGACCTCCTGGCCGCGCAGGATCTCACCGATCGCGTCGGAGACGACCTTGCCGTGCTCGGCGGTGATGATGCGGGCGAGCTCGCCCTTGCGGGCGTTGAGCAGCTCGCGGAACGCGAACAGCACCGTCTGGCGCTTCGCGATCGAGTAATCCTTCCAGATCTCGAAACCGCGCTGCGCGGAGGCGATCGCCTCGTCGATCTCGGCCTGATCGGCGAGCGCGACGTGCGCGCTCACGGCGCCCGTAGCCGGGTTGTAGACGGGGGCGGTGCGGCCGCTCGTCGACACGCGTTCGGCGCCGTCGATCCAGTGCGAGATCACACGCACATCGGTGGCGTCGGCGGTGCCGGCGGGGGCGGAGACAGTGGTGCTCATGTCGGAACTCTCCTCGGTTGGGGTCACAGGTCGGGGTGCACGAGGCCGGCCGCGATGTCCACGGCCGCGGCGACGTCACCGTCGGGCGGATAGAGCAGGGTACGGCCCACGGTAAGGCCCCGCACCCCGGGAAGTCCGAGCGCGACCTCCCAGGACGCGAAGGTCTCGTCGGGATCGGCCCCCGAGTCTCCGCCGAGCAGCAGGGTCGGCAGCGTCGTCGCCGCCATCACCCGCTCCATGTCGTCGACGACCGGCAGCTTCAGCCAGGTGTAGGCACTCGTCGATCCGAGACCCTGGGCGATGGCGATCGAGAGGATGACTGCGTCCGTCGACAGGTCGTTGACGATCCGTCCGTCCACCCACCGGCTGATGAACGGCTCGAGCATGATCGGCAGTCGGGCGGCGGCGGCCTCGGTCACGGCGTGCGCCGTGGTCTCGAGCGTCGGGGCGGTCGCGGCATCCGCGAAGTTGACACGCAGCAGCGTCTTGGCGACGTCGATGCCGTCGGACACCATGCCCGCGACGTCGTGGCCGGTGAAGCGGTCATCCATCTCGAACGCGGCGCCGCGCAGCCCGCCGCGGTTCATCGAGCCGACGACGATCTTGTCGTCGAGCAGGCCGAGGGCGGCGAGGTCGTCGATCACATCAGGGGTGCCGAGCACGCCATCGACGCCGGGCCGCTGCAGGGCGGTCGCGAGGCGGTCGAGCAGGTCGTAGCGGTCGGCCATGGCCTGCGCGTCGGCACCGACCGAGAGGGCGCCGCGCGCCGGGTGGTCGGCGGCGACGATGAACAGGCGCCCGTCACCGCGCAGCAGCGGCCGGCGGACACGGTCGGCCAGGGCGGTCCGAATCGATTCGGGCCGGTGGGCGCGGATGTCCCGCACGCGGGCGAAGTCCGCGTCCCCCAGAGTGTGCGCGGCCATCTCAGCGGATCCTCTCGAGTACGGCCTCGACCTCATCGGTCGTCGGCATCGCCGTCGAGCACTCGCGCCGCGAGGCGACGATGGCACCCGCGACGTTCGCGAAGCGCACGATGCGCCCGAGGCTCCACCCCGACAGCAGTCCATGACAGAGCGCCCCGCCGAAGGCGTCGCCCGCGCCGAGGCCGTTGACGACATCCACGAAGTAGGGAGCGACCTCGACGCTCTCGTCCGCGGTCTTGGCGAGCACGCCACGCGGTCCCTGCTTGACGATCGCGATCTCGACACCCCGCTCGAGCAGTGCGTCGGCGGCGCGGTGCGGATCGGTCTCGCCGACGGCGACCTCGCACTCCTCACGGTTGCCGACGGCCACCGTGACCTGGCCGAGGACGGGCTCGATCTGCTCGCTCGCAGCGGCAGGACCCGACCAGAACATGGGCCGGTAGTCGAGATCGAGCACGGTGTGGCGGGCACGGTCGCGTGCGGCGAGAGCGGTGTGGTGCGCCGAGCGACTGGGCTCCTGGGTGAGTCCGGTCGCGGTGAGCCAGAGCACGTCGGCTCCGCGCACGGCGGCGAGGTCGAGCTGCGCGTCGTCGATGTTGAGGTCGGGCGCCTTCGGCTCGCGGTAGAAGTACAGCGGGAAGTCGTCGGGCGGGAAGATCTCGCAGAAGGTGACGGGGGTCTTCAGCGCCGGATCCACGGCGACGAGCCGCGGGTCGACGCCGAGGCGGTCGAGCTCACGCAGCAGATAGCGACCGAACGGGTCGTGGCCGACGCGGCTCACGAGGCCCGAGCGCCGACCGTGGCGTGCGGCGGCCACCGCGACGTTGGCGGCGCTGCCGCCGAGGTATTTGCCGAACGTCGCGACATCCTCGAGCCCGACACCGTCCTGAAGGGGATAGATGTCCACGCCGAGGCGACCGATCGCGAGGATCTCGGGTGCCGTGTTCTGCGTCATACTCCGCTGTACAACTCTCTTCGGAAACCTGCGCCGCCCTGGTCGACGGCATGTCCTAACAATAGCACATGTTGACCTGTCGGCAAGGGGCACTTCGGATGCCGCAACACCCCGCTCCGCGTCGATATCACCGAACATGTGTCGACATACGTAAGATTGTCGCGACATGGGAGTGAGCCCCGAAGAGGAGGCGGCGAGCGCGATGGCGAGCGACGAGATCTACTGGCCGGAAGAGCTGTTCACCGACCTCGACCGCACGGGACCGGTGCCCCTCTACTTCCAGGTGTCGAGCCGGCTCGAGGCCGCCATCCACGACGGCGTGATCCCCGCCGGCGCCCGTCTCGAGAACGAGATCGCCATCGCCGTACGGCTCGGTCTCTCCCGGCCGACCATCCGGCGCGCGATCCAGGAGCTCGTCGACAAGGGCCTGCTCGTGCGCCGCCGCGGGATCGGCACCCAGGTCGTGCAGGGGCAGGTCACCCGCCCCGTCGAGCTCACGAGCCTCTACGAGGACCTCCGCAACAGCCACCACGAGCCCGGCACGCGCGTGCTCGCCCACGAGATCGTGCCCGCGACCGATCCGGTCGCGGAGGGTCTCGGGGTGGCCGTCGGCACCGACGTCGTCTTCATCCGCCGCCAGCGCAGCACCGACGGCGTGCCCGTGGCCGTGCTCGAGAACTACCTCCCGATCGAGTTCTCCGACATCACGACCGAGCAGCTGCAGGATCGCGGGCTCTATCAGATCCTCCGTGCGCGCGGTGTGACGATCCAGATCGCCAAGCAGAAGATCGGCGCCCGGCGCGCGCAGGGCGATGAGGCCGAGTTGCTCGATGTCGAGCGCGGCGGCCCGCTGCTCACGATGGAGCGCATCGCTTTCGACAACTCCGGCCGTGCTCTCGAGTACGGCCACCACTGCTACCGGCCCGACATGTACAGCTTCGAGACGACCGTCGTCGCGAAGTAGCGGGGCTACCGCCAGTACCTCCCGCGCCGCACCGGCGAGACGTAGCGTGGACGCATGCACGACATCCGCGCCGAGGTGCGCGAGTTCCTGAGCTCGCGTCGCGCGCGCATCACCCCTCAGGAGGCG